>NZ_JBSHDU010000152.1:0-6835 GCF_053616475.1 Streptomyces sp. NPDC055815
CCTCCCCCACCCCTTCGATCCCCCCTTTTTCCCGGGGCGGCGCGGGGCGCCGCCCCGGGGGGGGCGCGGGGGGGGGGGCGGCGGCGGGGGGGGGCCCCCCCGACCCGCGTCGTCGAGCGAGGGAGACAGCGTCATGGCACAGTCCGGCAGCACACCGGGCGCGCGGCCCACCCGCCGCGCCGCCCGATGGGAGCGCTACCGGGTCACCCACCCGTTCTCCGCGCGGGACCAGGCGGGACTGTGGGGGGCGATCGTGGGCGTCGTCGCGCTGGCCGTCCTGCTCGGATGGGCGCTCGACATGAAGGGCGGCGTCGTCATCGTCGCGGCGGTCCCCTTCATCGTCTCCTGGTACGAGAACCGGCGGACGGCGTTCCAGTTCGACGCGTCCGGCGCCCGGTTCGGCGCGGTCCCGCTGCCCTGGAGCGACATCACCCAGTTCGTCGTGGCCACCCCGGAGGGCGGCACGCACGCCCTGATCGGGGCGCGGCTGCGCCCCGGCGTGGCCCTGCCGGCCGGCGGGCCCGTCCCCGCGCACGACCCGGCCATGCCCGCGCCGATCCATGTCGCCGTCCCCCGCACCGGGTTCGACCTGCGGAAGATGGTGACCAAGGCCCGCAGGTACGCCCCGTCGCACCTCCAGATCGTCGTCGCGGAACCGTCCGGCGAACGCCTCGCGACGTGAGGCCTTCCGGCCGACCGGGGGACGGCGATGCCCGTCGTGACCCGGCCCGTGGTTCCGTCGATCCCGCACCGGACCGGGCGCGCGTCAACTATGTTGCTGCCGTGGACCAGTTGATCACCGAAGACCCGACGCGCATCGGCCCGTACCGCCTCATCGCCCGGCTCGGCGCGGGCGGGATGGGACTGGTGTACCTCGGCCGGTCCGAGGCGGGGCGGACGGTCGCCGTGAAGGTGGTGCAGGCCGAGTACGCCCGGGAGCCCGAGTTCCGCCGGCGCTTCGCCCGCGAGGTGGAGGCCGCACGCCGGGTGGGCGGGGAGTGGACGGCGGCCGTGCTCGACGCCGACACCGAGGCGCCGGTGCCGTGGGTGGCCACCCAGTACATCCCCGGGCCCGACCTGACCACCGTCGTGGCCAAGGACTTCGGCCCGCTGCCCGAGCACTCGGTCCGCGTCCTCGCCCACCGGCTCGCCGTGGCGCTGCAGTCCGTGCACGCGGCGGGACTGATCCACCGCGACCTCAAGCCGTCCAACGTCCTCGTGACCGTGGACGGGCCGCGCGTGATCGACTTCGGCATCGCGCGGGCCATGGACGGCCTCGGCGGAGACAGCCTGCACACCCGCACCGGCATGCTGATCGGCTCGCCCGGCTTCATGTCCCCCGAGCAGGTCCGCGGACTCGAACTCACCCCCGCCAGCGATGTGTTCTGCCTGGGTGCCGTCCTCGTGTACGCCGCCACCGGCCGGCTCCTCTTCGGCGCCACCGACACCGGCCTCAGCGCGCACCTCTTCCGGATCGCGGAGGACGAGCCCGACCTCACGGGCGTGCCGGACTCGCTGGTCGATCTCGTACGGGAATGCCTCCACAAGGACCCGACGCGGCGACCGACACCCGCCGAGGTGGCGGCGCGCACGGCGACGGACCCGTCCGAGGAGTGGCTGCCCGGCTCCGTACTCGCCCAACTCGGCCGTCACGCCGCCAAGTTGCTGGACTTCGCCCCGGAGACGCGGGCGGCGATCCCGGACCCGCGGCTCCCCGTGCAGGCCCCGCCGCACCCCGCCCACACCCCGACCACGCCGGCGGGCGGAAACCCGCCGCCCGGATTCGGGCCCGCCGTGGACGCCGTGCCCGGAGCGTGGGGCCCGCCCACCGCCCCGGCCGCCCCGACGCACCCGTCGCCCCGGCGGTGGGCCGGACTCGCCGTCGCCGTACTGGCGCAGTTCCTGGTCCTCGTCGGCTCGACGACCACGAACGCGGCGCTGCCGGTCATCCAGGCCGACCTCGGCCTCTCCGTCGACGACCTCCCACTGCTGCCCTTCGCGTACGGGATCGCCTTCGGCGCCCTGCTCCTGCTCGGCGGGCACCTCACCGATCTCCTGGGCCGCAAACGGGCGGCGATCGTCGGCCTCGCCGGCTTCGCCGCCGCCTCCGTACTCGGCGGAATCGCCCCCGCCACCCCCGTCTTCCTCGCGGCGTACGCCCTCCAGGGCGCCTTCGCCGCGCTGCTCTCCTCGGCCGCCCTCGCCCTGGTGGCCGGCGGCTTCACCGACCGGAGGGAGCGCGGTACGGCCTTCGGGATCTACGCCGTGTTCGCGGGCGGCGGCCTGGCCGTCGGAGCGTTCACGGGCGGCTTGCTGGTCGAGACCCTGAGCTGGCGCTGGTGCTTCTACGCCGCCGTCCCGCTCGCCCTCGTCGCTCTGATCCCCGCGGTCCGGCTGGCGGACGACCGGTCCGCCCGTACCCCGGCCCGCCTCGACGTACCGGGCCTGCTGCTCGGCACCGGCGGGCTCGCCGCGCTCCTCTACGGCTTCCACCAGGCGGAGGTCCACGGCAGCGGATGGGCGGCACCCTGGACCGTCCGCCTCCTGCTGCTCGGCGCGGCCGTCCTGGGGACCTTCGCCTGGTGGCAGACCCACACGAGCAGCCCGCTCGTCCCGCCGGGGCTCTTCACGAACCGTGACCGGGTCGGCTCCCTCCTCGCCCTCACCCTCGTCGGCATGAGCACGCCCACCGTGTTCCTGGTCCTGTCCCTGTACCTGCAGGCCGGACTGAGCTACACGCCGTCCCGGACCGGCCTGGCCCTGCTGCCCCTGGCCGTCGCCGTCCTCGTGGCCGCCCAGGTCTCCGGCCGCCTCCAGGCCCGGCTCGCGCCCCGCCTGCTCGTCGTCCCGGGCCTGGTCGTCGCGGCCGTCGGCGTGGGACTCCTGGCCCGGCTCGAGGCCGACAGCTCGTACGCCGCCCTCGTGCTGCCCGGCCTCCTCCTCCTCGGCCTGGGCCTCGGTCTGGCCCTCGGGCCGCTCCTCGACACCGCGACCGGCGCGTCCGGCCCGCAGGGCTCCGGCGGCACGGCGGGCGCGCTCCTGGCGGCCCAGAGCCTCGGCGGCCGGCTCGCCCTCCCGCTGTCCGGCAGCATCATCGCCTCGGCGATCTCCGGCCGCCTGTCAGAGGTCGAGGGCCTTCCGCAAGCCCTGACGGACGCGGCCAGGAGCGGCGCGCTCATCGACCCGCACCAGCTCCCGGCAGGGGCGGCCGAGGCCGTCGCGCAGTCGAACGCGGCCGTCCTGAGCGCCTACTCCGTCGCCCTCTGGTGCACGTCCGGGCTCCTGCTCCTCGCGAGCCTCCTCGCGGGCGTGCTGGTCACGAGGAGGGCGTCGGCGCAGGACTGACCGGCCTCGCCCCCGGTCGCGCCGATTGGCTCTCCGGCAACTCCGTGGTGTAGAAAGCCCCGTCGATCAATCATGATCACGACATCGAGCTCTCTACATTCGGGGGAATGGAAGAATGACCTCAACTCGCCGTGTTCTCAGCGCGATCGTGCTGCTCGGTGCCCTGAGCGGCATCGCCGCCTGCGGTCCGGAGGACCCCGGCGCCCAGGGCGCGAGCGGAGGTTCCGGCGCCACCGCCTCGCCTTCCGGCACGGCATCCGCGACATCGGACCCCGCCGAGGCCGGAGACGGAGCCCCGGCCGACGACGTCGACGGTGACGGAAAGGGCGGGGACTGCGGCACGCCGCCGACCCTGCCGGCCGGGGTCATCAAGCTGAAGGTCCAGCTCATGCGGGACTCCGGCGGCTTCGAGGGTTCCGAGGCCAAGCCGCACTGCACGCCGAACGACTGGATCTACGGCGCCGAGCCGGGGGACCCGACCAAGCACTACGTGCTGCCCAAGGACGTCAAGGCGTACCTCGCCCTCGGCCCCGGCCAGACGAAGCAGGTCGACCACGAGCAGCTCGCGCTGCACATCGACCGCTGCCACGCCCAGGAGATCGGGGCGCCCACCGAGGACTACCCCAAGGTGGAGGCCCCCTACGGCTGCTACAACAACGTGTACGAGGTCACGCTGAACGCCAAGGGCGAAGTGGCCACCATGAAGGAGATCTGGAGCGTCTGACGGCCTCCGTCACACCGGCCGGAGCCCGCGCTCCGGCCGGCCGGGACGCCGGACCGTGAGCTCAGCCGCCCCGCCGGACCTTCGCGGCCCGGCGGGCCTCGGCGGTCTTGCGGGCCTCGGCGGCGCGGCGAGACTCGTTCTTCGCGCGGCCCGGGCGGCCCGGGACGGTGCCCATGCCCCGGAAGGCCGCGCCACCGCGCTTGCCGCCCTCCTGGCTCGGCGCGCTGCCGTCGACCGGTACGCCCGAGGGCTTCCGGGCGCCGGTGATCCGGGTCAGCTCGGCCTCGCCGGAGCGCACCCGGGTGGTACGGGGCCGGATGCCGGCCTCCGTCATGAGCCGGGCCACGTCCCGGCGCTCCTCGTCCGTCACCAGCGTGACGACGAGCCCGGACTCACCGGCGCGCGCGGTGCGCCCGCCGCGGTGGAGGTAGTCCTTGGCGTCGGCGGGCGGGTCGACGTTGACGACCAGGTCGAGCTCGTCGACGTGGATGCCGCGCGCCGCCACGTCCGTGACGACCAGGACGGGGACCTCGCCGCTCCTGAAGCGCTCCAGGGTCCTGGCCCGCAGCGGCTGCGACTTGCCGCCGTGCAGCGCCGCGGCCCGTACTCCGCTGCCGAGCAGGTGCTTGGCGAAGCGGTCGACGGAGGCCTTGGTGCGCAGGAACATGATCACGCGCCCGTCGCGGGCGGCGATCTCCGTGGCGGTGGCGAACTTGTCGGGGCCGTGCACGTGCAGCACGTGGTGCTCCATGGTGGAGACCGCGGCGGCCGAGGGGTCGACGGAGTGGGCGGCCGGGTCCTGGAGGTAGCGCTCGACCAGCGCGTCGACGTCCCGGTCGAGCGTGGCCGAGAACAGCAGCCGCTGGCCGGTCCCCGGCACCTGGTCCAGGATCTCGCTGACCTGCGGCAGGAAGCCCATGTCGGCCATGCGGTCGGCCTCGTCGAGGACGGTGACGGCGACCCGGTCGAGGCGGCAGTCCTTGCGCTCGACGAGGTCCATGAGCCGGCCCGGGGTGGCGATGACGACCTCGGCGCCGTCCCGCAGCGCGGTCGCCTGCCGTCCGATCGACAGACCGCCGACGACGGTGGCCAGGCGCAGCTTCAGGACCTCGGCGTAGGGGGCGAGGGCGTCGCCGACCTGCTGTGCCAGCTCGCGGGTGGGGACCAGGACCAGGGCGAGCGGCTTGCGGGCCTCGGCCCGGCGCCCGGCGGTGCGGGCGAGGAGCGGCAGGCCGAACGCGAGCGTCTTGCCGGACCCGGTCTGCCCGCGGCCGAGCACGTCGCGGCCCGCGAGCGCGTCCGGCAGCGTGGCGGCCTGGATCGGGAAGGGCGCTTCGACACCGCGGCGGGTGAGCTCCGCGAGCAGCTCGGCCGGCAGGCCGAACGCGGCGAAGGTCGTGGCCGCCGCGGGGGCGTCGTTGCGGGGCGTGGTGGTCATGCGGCACCTGGTCCGTCGGAAAGGTCTGGAAAATGCGACGGGCCGGGGCCCGCACCACAAGGGTGGGGTCCCGGCCGCGTCGGACGTGTCAACGTCAGGCGGGGAGGATGTTCTCCGCCTGCGGGCCCTTCTGGCCCTGCGTGACGTCGAAGGTCACCTTCTGGCCTTCCTGGAGCTCACGGAAGCCCGAGGTGGCGATGTTGGAGTAGTGGGCGAACACGTCCGGGCCGCCACCCTCCTGCTCGATGAAGCCGAAGCCCTTTTCCGAGTTGAACCACTTCACGGTGCCGTTGGCCATGACATATCTCCTTCGGGGCGTAGCCCTGGAACCCGCACTGTGCGGATCCCGGCGTCGCCGTGATGATTGCCCCGTCCGGAAAACTGCACCGAAAACACATAAAGTGCCTGACGATGTCGAATCGTCAAAGGCACTTGTAAGTTCTTTGGGAACCACGACTGCAACTGATCTCGACTGTAGCACGGCATCCGGTGGTCAAGCTAGGAAAATGTCCGATTCTCCCGATTGCCGTGCCGGGCCACCAGGACGAACGTGACCGTGACGAGCAGCGCCCAGGCGCCGAACTTCGCCAGGGACACCGGCTGCCAGCCGTGCAGCTGGTCCGGATAGCTCCAGGCGCCGACGTAGGTGGCCGCGTTCTCGGCGACCCAGAGGAAGAAGCCGATCAGGACGAACGACAGGGCCAGGGGCATCCGGTGGTCGCTCTCGCCGACCCGGAACCGGACCCAGGTCCCCGCCGTCGCGGCCAGGAGCAGCGCGGCCAGGGCCCAGCGGGCGTCGGGCAGCCAGTGGTGGCTGAAGAAGTTCACGTACACGGCCGCGGCGAGGGCCGCCGTGATCCGCGGCCGGTAGCCCGTGAGCCGCAGGTCGAACAGGCGCCAGGCCCGGCAGACGTAACTGCCCAGCGCCGCGTACAGGAACCCGCCGTACAGCGGGACGCCGCCGAACTTCGTCAGGCCGTCCTCCGGATAACTCCACGAGCCCATGCGCACCTTGACCAGCTCGAAGAGGAGGCCGATGACATGGCACCCGGCGATCACCGCGACGTCCCGGCCGGTGTCCCAGCCGACCTTCCACGCGAGGACGGTGAGGCCGACGCCGTACAGGAACAGCAGGTCGTAGCGGGCGACCGGCAGCTCCGGCAGCAGGGCGGAGACGGCGATGCCGCCGACGAGCGCGACGGCGAAGGCGCAGCAGCGGGCCTCCAGGACCGCGAAGCGCAGCAGCTGGCGTATGCCGTGGGTGAGCGTCCTCATGGCGGGAGGGACGCGCGGGCACCCGTGTTCGGTTCGCCGCGTCCGCGCGGCGG
>NZ_JBSHDU010000153.1:0-6650 GCF_053616475.1 Streptomyces sp. NPDC055815
CGGCCGTCAGGGCGTCGACCTCTCCGCCCCGACCACCATCCACGACACCGGCGCCGAGCTGAACTGGTCCACGTACCAGGACAAGGACCCCGTCGCCACCGGCGACGACCTCGTCGAGTACCAGGTCCACCGCTCCATCAACCAGACCTTCACCCCCTCGGCGGCCACCCTGGTCGCCCCGGTCGCACCCGGCACGACGTCGTTCACCGACACCACGGCCGTGCCGACCAAGGGCGACGACCCCGACCCGTACGGCCGCGCCTACTACTACATGGTCGCGGTCAAGACGAAGGACGGACAGGTCGTCGCCGCTCCCACCCAGCTCGTGCGCCTGCCCAAGGCCGGCCGCACGACCAAGGTGTACGCCGCGACCCAGGACACCACCCTGTCCTCGGCACAGCCCACCACGGCCCACGACACCCTCGACGACGGCGGCCCCAAGAACTGGCTCAGCGTCGGCAACAACTCCGCCACCTACGAGGACACCCGCGCCCTGCTGAAGCTCCCGGCCCTCGGCATCCCCACCAGCGCCCGGGTCCTCGACGCCAAGGTCCGCCTCTGGTCCACGCAGACCGCCCAGGACACCACCGGCGCCGTCTACGAACTGCGGCCGCTGACCCGCGACTTCGACGAGTCCGCGACCTGGGTGAAGGCGGATGCCGCCACGAACTGGACCTCGCAGGGCGGTGACCTCGGCGCCTCCGTAGGTGACGTCGGGGCGATGACGAATGATCCGGCCCGGCACGACTGGGACGTCACCTCCCTCGCCCAGTCCTGGGTGACCACGCCGTCCTCGCACAAGGGCGTGGCCATCAAGATGGCCGACGAGGTCGCCCGGCAGGAGCGGACCCTGTTCCTGTCGTCCGAGGGCACCGAGCCGCGGCTCGCGCCGCGGATCGTGGTCACGTACATCGACTCCACCACCGAGTCGACGTACTACGCGCCGCAGACCCCGGCCCGTATGACGCCGAACACCGATTACACGGTGGACTTCACCCTCACCAACACCACCGCGTCGACGTGGAACACCGCCGATCACGTCCTCACGTACAAGTGGACCCTCCCCGACGGGACGGACGCGACCACCGGTGGCAACCAGGTACAGACCGTGCTGCCGGCGAACGTCGCCCCGGGTGACAGCGTCGATCTCCAGGCCGTGGTGAGAACCCCGATCAATTCGGACAACGGCAACAAGCGCACCGACTACGTCCTGACCTGGGACGTCTACAACAAGACCACGGGCGCCTGGACCTCGGGCACCTCCGGCATCCCCGGCCTGAGGCAGAGCGTGGCCGTCGAGGACCCGACCTCCAACCAGCTCGGCATGGAGAAGTTCTACTCGTACACGGGCAAGAACACGGGCTCCGGCTCGACCGTCATGAACAACCTGGCGTCGGGCAACAGCGTCTGGTCGTACAACGCGTTCACGAACCCCGGCCGCGGCCTCTCCACGTTCGCCCGGTTCGCGTACAACAGCCTCGACACCTCCGACACGGTCTCCGGCCACGGCTGGTCCTTCCAGCTGTCCGGCCCGATCCGGCTCGGTGCCCCGCTGGAGTTCCACCCCAAGCCGAACCCCACCGAGATACGTCTCCCGGACGGCGACGGCACGACCCACGTGTTCCGCAAGCAGGCCGACGGCTCGTGGAAGGCCCCGGCCGGCGTCCACTACCGGGTGACGCCCAAGGCCGGCCTGGACTGCACTCCGCTGAAGGACCCGGTCCCGGACGCCTGGACGCTGACCCGTCCCGACGGCACGCGCTTCGTGTTCGGCTGCGACGGCTACATGACCTCGGTCGTCGACAAGAACGGCAACACGCAGACCTACACGTACGAGGAACGGAAGTCGAACAACAAGCCGACCAAGTTCCTGAAGTACGTCACCGACCCGGCCGGCCGGCAGTCGCTGACCGTCGAGTACTACACGAAGGCCGACAGCTCCAACCCGAAGATCATCGACCACGTCAAGTCGATGACCGACATCTCCGGCCGCAAGCTGACCTTCGAGTACTCCGACAAGGGCCTCCTCACGAAGCTGACGGACGGCGCGGGCTCCACCCAGCCGAAGGTCTTCGCCTTCGAGTACGACGCCACCCAGGGCAACAAGAACGTCAAGCTGGTCAAGGTCACCGACCCCCGCGGCAACGCGACGACGATGGCCTACTACGCGCCGCAGGCCGGGGACGACCCGAAGTACCACTGGTGGACCAAGACGATCACCGACCGTCTCCAGGGCACCACGGGCTTCGCCTACTCGGTGAACGCCGGGAACGCCAAGTTCACCGACACCAAGGTCACCGACGCCGAGTCCCGTGCCACGGTCTACGTGACGGACGACTTCGGCCGCCCGGTCCAGACGACCAACGCCAAGTCGCAGACCACGAAGATGTCGTGGGACGCCGACAACAACGTCACCTACCTGGAGGAGGCCAACGGCGCCAAGACGGCCTACTGCTACGACCAGAAGACCGGCTACCCCCTCTGGTCGCGTGACGCCGAGAACAACAAGAGCGGCGTGCCCACGTCCGCCGAGTGCGCACCCGGCACCTACCCGGCGAACGCGCAGCGGTACAGCTACCAGACCCGACTGGACGGGTACTCCGCCGACCTGGCCACCAAGACCTCGCCCGAGGGCCGGAAGTGGCAGTTCGGCTACGACGCCTACGGCAATCTCACGACGGTCACCGACCCCAAGGGCGTGGCCACCACGTCCGTGGCCGGCGACTACACGACCACGTACGAGTACAACGCGTACGGACAGCAGACGAAGGTCATCGACGCCAACGGCAACCCGACGGCCTACAGCCAGTTCGGCCCGACGGGTTACCCGGCGACGATCACGGACGCCCTGAACAAGTCCACGTCGTACGTCTACGACGAGCGCGGCCAGGTCACCGAGGTCACCGACGCGCTGGGGAAGCGGACCACGCAGACCTACGACACCTTCGGCCGCCCGCTGGTCATGACGGTGCCCAAGGACCAGGCTGCCGGTGCCCTCATCACGACGCCTGCGCCGGTGTACGACGCCAACAACAACATCGTCACCTCCACCGCTCCCAACGGCGCGGTCTCGACGGCGGTGTACGACGCGACGGACCAGATCACCGCGGCGACCGCGCCGAAGGACACCGCGACGGGTCCCGAGCGGAAGTCCGCCTACAGCTACGACAAGGTCGGCAACCTCAAGACGACGACCGAGCCGAAGGGCACGGCGACCAGCGCGGACCCGAACGACTACCTCACCACCAACACCTACGACGCGATCGACCAGCTCACCTCGACCGTCAACGCCGTGGGTGACAAGGTCTCGTACGAGTACGACACCGTCGGCAACGCCGTCACGGTCATCGACCCGAAGAAGAACGCGACCCCGGACACCGGCGACTACACCACCAAGACCGAGTACGACCTGAACCATCGGGTCACGCGGGTCACGGACGCCGCGGGCAAGTTCACCGGCCGGTCCTACGACAAGGACTCTCTGGTCCTCTCCACCACGGACGCCGAGAGCAACGTCACCGAGATCACCTACGACGAGCGCGGCAAGCAGACCCAGGTCAAGGTGCCGCACACGGGCACGAGCCCCGGCATCACGTACCGGACGACCAAGTACGAGTACGACCAGGTCGGCAACACCACCAAGGTGATCACCCCGCGCGGCGTGGACACGGCCGCCGCGGACGACTTCACCGCGCGCACCGAGTACGACGCGCTGAACCGCCCGGTCAAGCAGTTCCAGCCCTACGACACGGCGGACGCCCGCTACAACAAGGCGGACGTCTACACCCGCACCGACTACGACGCGGTGGGCCGGGTGGCCAAGACCTCGCTGCCGCCCTCGGACGGCCAAACCGTCCGCAACGACACCACCTACACCTACTTCGACAACGGATGGGCGAAGTCGTCCACCGACCCGTGGGACATCGTCGCCACCTACGACTACAACGAACTGGGCAAGCAGACGGCCCGTACGCTGACGTCGGCGGGCGGTTCCTCCAATCGCACGATGACGTGGTCGTACTTCCCTGACGGGAAGCTGAAGTCCAGGTCCGACGACGGTGTGCCGGTCGGCTCCGCGGTCGTCCTGGTCGACAACTCCGACACGCAGAACACGTCCTCCACCGGCACGTGGACGAAGGGCGACCTGACGGGCCAGCAGGGCTACGACCACCAGGTCCATGCCGCCGGCACCGGGACGGACGCCTTCACGTGGTCCCTGAACATCCCCAAGGACGGCAGCTACACCGCCTACGTCAAGTACCCCCAGATCGCAGGGGCCGCGACGGCCGCGAAGTACACGGTCACGCACTCCGCGGGCACGACCGACAAGACCGTCAACCAGACCACGGGCGCCGGCTCCTGGGTCAGCCTCGGGTCGTTCACCTTCGCCCAGGGCAACGCCGCACGACTCCAGCTGTTCCAGAACAGCGCCGGGGCGGTCGTCGCCGACGGCGTGAAGCTCGTTCGCAACAGCTCGGGCGACACCGACGCCGAGAAGAAGACCTTCGCCTACGGCTACGACGTCAACGGCAACCTGACGTCGATCGACGACACCTCCTCCGGTGCCGGGATCGACGCCTACACCATCGCCTACACCGGCCTCAACCAGGTCCAAAAGGTGACGGAGGCGCTCGCCGGACAGGAGAAGAAGTCCACCTCCTACACCTACGACGCCAACAACCGGCCCGAGACGGTCACCCACCCCGCCCAGTTCTCCCGGTACACGTACGACCTCAGGGATCTGGTCAAGACGGTCTCCGTCGGCAAGACGGCGACCGACGCCACCCCCAAGGTGACGTCCTACACGTACACGGACCGAGGGCAGAAGCTGCGGGAGACCAAGGCCAACGGCAACACGGTCGACCACACCTACTACCTCGACACGGCCCTCAAGGCCACCACGGAGAAGAAGCCCAACGGGACCCTGGTCTCCTCGCACACCTACGCCTACGACGCCAACGGCAACAAGGCGCAGGACACGGCGAAGAAGATGAACGCCGACAACCACGCGGCGTACCTCGACTCCACCACCGACTACACCTACGACCCGGCCAACCGTCTCGCCAAGTCCGTCAAGACCGGCAACGGCGCAGGGACCGAGACCTACGTCCACGACGACAACGCGAACGTCGTCAGCCAGACGGTCAAGGGAACGTCCACGACCTTCACCTACGACCGCAACCGGCTCCTGAAGGCCACTACGGCAGGTGCCTCGGCGAGCTACAACTACGATCCGTTCGGCCGCCAGGACTCCGTCACCAGCGCCGGGCAGGTCATCGAGCGGAGCGTGTACGACGGCTTCGACCATGTCGTCGAGTCCGGCAAGATGGACGCCGGCGGCGCGATGAAGACCACGAAGTACACCTTCGACCCGCTCGATCGCACGACCTCCAAGACCGCTGACGGCAAGACCACCGACTTCACCTACCTCGGCCTGTCCAAGGAAGTGCTGAACGAGGAGGTCGCGGGCGTCCTGACCACGTCGTACCAGTACAGCCCGTGGGGGGAGCGCCTCTCCCAGACCAAGCGCAACACCGACGGAACGACGGAGGACGGCTATTACGGCTACAACAGCCACACCGATGTCGAGACCCTGACGACGAGCACCGGCGACACCAAGGCCACCTACGGCTACACCGCCTACGGCTCGGACGACAAGGCCGATTTCACCGGCATCGACAAGCCCGACACCGCGGACCCCACGCGCGAGGCCTACAACCCCTACCGCTACAACGCCAAGCGCTGGGACGCCGGGTCCGGCACGTACGACATGGGCTTCCGCGACTACAACCCGGGCCTCAACCGCTTCACCACCCGGGACATGTACAACGGCGCCCTCGCCGACATGAACCTCGGCAGTGACCCGTACACGGGCAACCGCTACGCCTTCACCGGCGGCAACCCCACCAGCCTGGTCGAGCTCGACGGTCACAGGCCTGACGACCCGGAGTTCAACCTCGGCAAGTACCTCAGGGACACCTACACCCGCTCGCACGACTCCGCCATCGAGATGGCAGCCGCCTGGCTGTGGTTCAACCACTCGGTGCTCCAGGGCAGGGCGACGAAGGACATCTCCGTACAGAAGGGCGGCCTCAATCCGCTCAACAAGATCGAGAAGCCCAATGGGAACAACGGAAAAGCCGATCTGCTCCTGTGGACGCAGGACACCGTGTACGTCTGGGAGGTGAAGCACCTCGGCGGAGCGGCCGAGAAGGACGGCGTGGGCGAGGTCGCCGATTATGTCAGGGACCTCCAGGCCCAGCTGAGGAAGAACAACGACAATCGGACCGTGAAGGCCGGTTTCGACATTCCGTTCAACATCACCGGGCCCGCCATTCACGATCCGGGTGTATGGCTGGACGTGACATCGTCCAAGACGTACCCGGGCTCGGGCGTCATCACGTACGACAAGCGCAATACGGCGCAGCCCAAGCCGCAGCCGCAGCCCGTCGCCGAACCCGTCGCCGCTCCGGAGCCGGGTCCCAACTGGCTCACGGGTTCACTCATGCTCGGCGCCGGACTCCTGCTCGGTGGCGCCGCCGCACTGGACGACGTCACCGGAATCGGAGTGGCCGACGATCCCGTCCTGTTCCCCATAGCCGGGGGACTGATCGCCGGCGGAGCGGCGGCGTTCTAGCCGACTCCAATAC
>NZ_JBSHDU010000154.1:0-6479 GCF_053616475.1 Streptomyces sp. NPDC055815
GGACGGCATCGGCACGGTTCGCCGCACGACCCTCCCCGGCGGCCTGCGGATCGTCACCGAGACCCTCCCCTCCGTGCGCTCCGCCACCTTCGGCATCTGGGCGCACGTCGGCTCCCGCGACGAGACCCCCACGCTCAACGGCGCGACCCACTACCTGGAGCACCTCCTCTTCAAGGGCACCCACAAGCGGTCCGCCCTCGACATCTCCGCCGCGATCGACGCGGTCGGCGGCGAGATGAACGCCTTCACGGCGAAGGAGTACACCTGCTACTACGCCCGGGTCCTCGACACCGACCTGCCGCTGGCGATCGACGTCGTCTGCGACATGCTCACCGACTCGCTGATCCTCGACGAGGACGTGGACGCCGAGCGCGGCGTCATCCTCGAAGAGATCGCGATGACCGAGGACGACCCCGGTGACGTCGTGCACGAGCTGTTCGCGCAGACGATGTTCGGCGACACCCCGCTGGGCCGCCCGGTCCTCGGCACCGTCGACACGATCAACGCGCTCAGCCGCGGCCAGATCGCCCGCTTCTACAAGAAGCACTACGACCCGACCCACCTGGTCGTCGCGGCCGCGGGCAACGTCGACCACGCCACGGTGGTACGCCAGGTCCGCCGCGCCTTCGAGAAGGCCGGCGCCCTGACCCGTACCGACGCCGTCCCGGTCGCGCCCCGCGAGGGCGCCCGGACCATCCGTACGGCCGGCCGGGTCGAACTCCTCAACCGGAAGACCGAGCAGGCCCACGTGGTCCTCGGCATGCCGGGCCTGGCCCGCACCGACGAGCGCCGCTGGGCCCTCGGCGTGCTGAACACCGCCCTCGGCGGCGGCATGTCGTCCCGCCTCTTCCAGGAGGTCCGCGAGAAGCGCGGCCTGGCCTACAGCGTGTACTCGTACACCTCGGGCTTCGCCGACTGCGGCCTCTTCGGGGTGTACGCGGGCTGCCGGCCCAGTCAGGTCCACGACGTCCTGAAGATCTGCCGGGACGAGCTCGACAAGGTCGCCTCCGACGGCCTCACGGACGAGGAGATCACCCGCGCCGTCGGGCAGCTCTCCGGCTCGACCGTGCTCGGCCTGGAGGACACCGGCGCGCTGATGAACCGCATCGGCAAGAGCGAGCTGTGCTGGGGCACCCAGATGTCGGTCGACGACATGCTGGCCCGGATCGCGGCGGTCACCCCGGACGAGGTCCGCGAGGTCGCCCGCGATGTACTGGAGCAGCGGCCCTCGCTCTCGGTGATCGGCCCGCTGAAGGACAAGCAGGCGGACCGCCTCCACCAAGCGGTCTCCTGAAACACCAGTCCCCCTAAGGAAGAGCAATGAGCAAGCTGCGCGTGGCGGTCCTCGGAGCCAAGGGCCGCATCGGCTCCGAGGCGGTCAGGGCCGTCGAGGCCGCCGAGGACATGGAACTGGTCGCGGCCCTCGGCCGCGGCGACGACCTCGACGCCCTCACCGAGGCGGGCGCCCAGGTCGTCGTCGAGCTGACCACCCCCGACTCGGTCATGGCGAACCTCGAGTACTGCGTGGGCCACGGCATCCACGCGGTGGTCGGCACCACCGGCTGGACCGAGGAGCGCCTCGCGCAGCTGCGGGGCTGGCTGGCCGCCTCCCCGGAGACCGGCGTCCTCATCGCGCCGAACTTCTCCATCGGCGCGGTCCTGACCATGAAGTTCGCGCAGATCGCGGCCCCGTACTTCGAGTCGGTCGAGGTCGTCGAGCTGCACCACCCGAACAAGGTGGACGCCCCCTCCGGGACCGCCACCCGTACGGCTCAGCTGATCGCCGCCGCGCGGGCCGAGGCCGGCCTGGGCGCCCAGCCGGACGCCACCGCGACGGCCCTGCCGGGTGCGCGCGGCGCCGACGTGGACGGCGTCCCCGTCCACGCCGTACGCCTCCGGGGCCTGCTCGCCCACCAGGAGGTGCTGCTCGGCGGCGAGGGCGAGACCCTCACCGTCCGGCACGACTCCCTGCACCACTCCAGCTTCATGCCGGGCATCCTCCTGGGCGCCCGCCGCGTGACCTCCGCCCCGGGCCTCACCTTCGGCCTGGAGCACTTCCTGGACCTGGGCTGACGGCCATGGGCGGAAAGATCACCTACGTCTTCCTGGCCACCGTGCTCGTGCTCGTCTTCGGCGTGGTGGCGATGGAGGGCGTCCTGCTCCTCCTGACGGGCGAGCCGGCCGCCATGGGCATGGGCGCCGTGGCGTTCCTGCTGCCCGCGGTCGGCGGCTGGTTCCTCTGGAAGAACACCAGCTTCGCGCGCCGGGCCAACCGCCTGGCCGCGGAGCTGGAGGCCGAGGGGGGCCTGCCCGTCGACGAGCTGAAGCGCACGGAGGGCGGCCGGATCCTGCGGGACTCGGCCGACGAGGTCTTCGCCCGGCGCAAGGCCGAGACGGAGGACTCACCCGAGGACTGGCGCTGCTGGTTCCGGCTCGCGGTGGCCTACCACGACGCCCGGGACACCCCCCGGGCCCGCAAGGCGATGCAGCGGGCCATCGCGCTCCACGAGGGGCGTCCGGTCAGCGCGTAGCGGCCGGGGCCGTGCCGTACTCGGCGTTCCAGGCCTCGACCGTGTCGGCCGCCCGGTCGAAGGCCTCGACACGGGAGAGGAAGTCGGCGTTGTGGTCGGTGAGCAGCAGCAGCTGCTCACCACCCTGCCGGTCGAGCACCAGGGCCTGGCCCTGGACGGTACGGGGGAGTCCGAGCCAGCGGACCGGCTGCTGGGTGGTCCGTACGGAGGTCACCTTCGCCCAGGGCACGGTGACGGTCGAGAAGAAGGCCACGCGGCGCAGGCCGGCCCGGCTCACCCAGGTGCCCATGCGCAGCATCCGCAGCGAGGCCACGATGACCAGCGCGGCGATGCCGAGCGTGACGCCCGCGCCGCCGAAGGCACCGGCCACCGCGATGATCACGGCGGCGAGCAGGACGAACGAGGCGAGCAGCAGCGCGAGCGCCGCCGCCCCCACACGCCACGAGCCCGGCCGGTACGGGCGGCGCCACTCGTCGTGGTCGTCGAACGGCAGGGCGACTTGGTCGGTCGTGTCAAAAGCACGGTCGGCCGTCAGAAAGGGCAGGGGCACGACAGGTCCTCACTCACAAGCACGCTCGAAGGGGCGGTGCCCGGTGAGGCTACCTCAGCGGTTGTCGGAGGCCTCGGACTGCTGCTGACGAGTGGCCGAGTCACCCGACTGGAGCGAGGGCATCCCGAGGACCAGGGACCCGACGAGGCCGGCCACGACGGTCAGCCCGAGCAGGGCGCGGCCCACGATCTGCGAGGTGCTGAGGCGCTCCCGGGGCGGTGGAGTGACGTTACTGCGGAAGTGGTCGGCCTCCGCGACGAACGCGAACGGTACGGCCTCTCGCCTGGGGGTGCCCCCGGACGGAGTCTGGGGGAGGAACATCAGAGCCACTCTCCTCATTCGTCGTCATGCGTCACAGGTACAGACGACGGAAGAGACGTTTTGGTGCCCTTTTTCATCAAAGCGGCCGAATCTCATCCTCCGGTAGGACGCCGCCGAGGAAGCCGATCACCGTGTTGGACGACTGTGCAGTCCCATACGGCACACATGTCCGAACACACGATGCGAAGTGTCCGTATTGCGACGTTTCACGAAGTTCATCTAGGCTGATCAAACGGACCCGGCGCTGCCTGAACCCCCGAGCAGGCAGCGCCGGGCTCCCTTTCTCCTGTCCCCCTCGGGGACACCAGGCGCTGAGCAGCGAGTAGCGTGTTACCCATGGCTCCGATCTCCACTCCGCAGACCCCCTTCGGGCGGGTCCTCACCGCCATGGTCACGCCCTTCACGGCGGACGGCGCACTCGACCTCGACGGTGCCCAGCGACTCGCCACCCACCTGGTGGACGCGGGCAACGACGGCCTCGTCATCAACGGCACCACCGGCGAGTCCCCGACCACCAGCGACGCGGAGAAATCGGAGCTCGTACGAGCGGTGCTGGAGGCGGTCGGCGACCGCGCCCACGTCGTCGCCGGCATCGGCACCAACGACACCCACCACTCCATCGAACTGGCCCGCACCGCCGAGCGCGACGGCGCACACGGCCTCCTCGCCGTGACGCCGTACTACAACAAGCCCCCGCAGGAGGGCCTGTACCGGCACTTCTCGGCCATCGCCGACGCCACCGAGCTCCCGGTGATGCTGTACGACATCCCCGGCCGCAGCGGCGTCCCGATCGACACCGAGACGATCGTCCGCCTCGCCGAGCACCCGCGCATCGTCGCCAACAAGGACGCCAAGGGCGACCTCGGCCGCGCCAGCTGGGCCATCGCCCGCTCCGGCCTCGCCTGGTACTCCGGCGACGACATGCTCAACCTGCCGCTGCTCTCCGTCGGCGCCTGCGGCTTCGTCTCCGTCGTCGGCCACCTCGTCACCCCGGAACTCCGCGCCCTCCTCGACGCCCACCTCGGCGGCGAGGTCCAGAAGGCCACGGAGATCCACCAGAAGCTGCTCCCGGTCTACACCGGCATGTTCCGCACCCAGGGCGTCATGACCACCAAGGCCGCCCTCGCCCTCCAGGGCCTCCCGGCCGGCCCGCTGCGCCCGCCGCTCGTCGAGCTCTCCCCCGAGGAGACCGCCCAGCTCAAGGTCGACCTGGCCGCCGGCGGGGTAGAACTCTGACAACAGACTTCACAACTGAACACTGACAACAGCAAGTGCACGATTGTCATGCGCGCCACGTGCCCGACCGGTACGTGGCGCGCATGGTGAGGAGAGTCTTTTGAGTCATCCGCATCCTGAACTCGGCGCCCCGCCGAAGCTGCCCAAGGGCGGCCTGCGCGTCATCCCGCTCGGCGGCCTCGGCGAGATCGGCCGCAACATGACGGTCTTCGAGTTCGACGGCCGTCTGCTGATCGTCGACTGCGGCGTCCTCTTCCCCGAGGAGGAGCAGCCCGGCGTCGACCTGATCCTGCCGGACTTCACCATCATCCGGGACCGCCTCGACGACATCGAGGGCATCGTGCTCACGCACGGGCACGAGGACCACATCGGCGCCGTCCCGTACCTGCTCCGGCTGAAGCCGGACATCCCGCTCATCGGCTCCAAGCTGACCCTCGCCCTGATCGAGGCCAAGCTCCAGGAGCACCGCATCCGCCCCTACACCCTCGAGGTGAAGGAAGGCGACCGCGAGCAGCTGGGCCCCTTCGACTGCGAGTTCGTCGCGGTCAACCACTCCATCCCGGACGCCCTGGCCGTCGCCATCCGCACCCCCGCGGGCATGGCCGTCGCCACCGGCGACTTCAAGATGGACCAGCTCCCGATGGACGGCCGCCTGACCGACCTCCACGCCTTCGCGCGGCTCAGCGAGGAGGGCATCGACCTCCTGCTGTCCGACTCCACGAACGCCGAGGTCCCGGGCTTCGTCCCGCCGGAGCGGGACATCTCCAACGTCCTGCGGAACGTCTTCGCGAACGCCCCGAAGCGCATCATCGTGGCCAGCTTCGCCAGCCACGTGCACCGCATCCAGCAGATCATCGACGCCGCCCACGAGTACGGGCGCCGGGTCGCCTTCGTCGGCCGCTCGATGGTCCGCAACATGGGCATCGCCCGCGACCTGGGCTACCTCCGGGTCCCGGCCGGCCTCGTCGTGGACGTGAAGACCCTCGACGACCTGCCGGACGACGAGGTCGTGCTGGTCTGCACGGGTTCCCAGGGCGAGCCCATGGCGGCCCTGTCCCGCATGGCCAACCGCGACCACCAGATCCGCATCGTCCCCGGCGACACGGTGATCCTCGCGTCCTCGCTCATCCCGGGCAACGAGAACGCGGTCTACCGCGTGATCAACGGCCTGACCCGCTGGGGCGCGAACGTGGTCCACAAGGGCAACGCCAAGGTCCACGTCTCGGGCCACGCCTCGGCCGGCGAGCTGCTGTACTTCTACAACATCTGCAAGCCGAAGAACCTCATGCCGGTCCACGGCGAATGGCGCCACCTGCGCGCCAACGCCGAGCTCGGCGCGATGACGGGCATCCCCAAGGACCACATCGTCATCGCGGAGGACGGCGTCGTCGTCGACCTGGTCGACGGCCGCGCCCGCATCACCGGCAAGGTCCAGGCGGGTTACGTGTACGTGGACGGCCTCTCGGTCGGCGACGTCACCGAGACCTCCCTCAAGGACCGCCGCATCCTCGGCGAGGAAGGCATCATCTCGGTCTTCCTGGTGGTCGACTCGTCCACCGGCAAGATCGTGGGCGGCCCGAACATCCACGCCCGAGGCTCCGGCATCGAGGACTCCGCCTTCGACGCGGTGATCCCGAAGATCGACCAGGCCCTCAACAAGTCGGCCCAGGACGGCGTCGTCGAACCCCACCAGCTCCAGCAGCTGATCCGCCGCACCGTCGGCAAGTGGGTCTCCGACACCTACCGCCGGCGCCCGATGATCCTCCCGGTCGTCGTGGAGGTCTGACCAGCGCGTCACCGGAGCGGGGCCCCTCGATTTGCATCGGGGCGCCCCGCTCCAG
>NZ_JBSHDU010000155.1:0-6441 GCF_053616475.1 Streptomyces sp. NPDC055815
GTTGGGCCGGGGGACCGGCGGTGGGACCGCCGGTGGGGGCAAGCCGCGGGCGCCCGCGGCTTGCCCAGCTCACCGACCTGCACGGACCGGCCGCCCGGCAAGCCCCCCGACGGAGCGACACCTCTCTCCGCAGAGCCGGAGGGAGGTCCCACCATCCCCGCCGGCGGCCGGTCCGGGCCGTGACCGGCCGCCCCATAACGCCCGCCGTCCCGCAGCAGATCACCACAGCGAGGTAGTGCGCATTGGAACAATGCGCGGTCAGCCGTCGTGCTCCTGGTCGTCGTCGGCGTCGCCGATGACCCGGCCGGTGCCGCCGCAGGGGAAGCACTGGCCGCCGTGGATGGCGGCGTACTCCTCGCGGTGGCCGGTGCCGCCGCACGGCTCGCACGGCACCAGGCCGTGCCCGGCCTCGGCCAGCCGGTCCCACTCCGCCCTCTCGGCCGCCCGCTGCCGGGCCTTGGCGGCCATCACCTCCGCCAGGGACTCCACCCACTCCGCGGCTCCGGCCTCGTCCACGACCCGCGCGTGGTCCGCCCGGCCACCCGCGTCGGCCACCAGGCCGGCCACCTCTGCCTCGAGGCTGGCGGCCACCAGCTCGGCCACGGCGAAGTCGCTCCCAGCCTCGGCCACCTGGCCGTGCGCCTCCGAGGTCAGGACCACACCGCCGAGCAGGCGGCGGTGCATCTCTTGGTAGCGGTACGCCTCCAGCTCGCCCGCCAGGTCGGTGTGCCGGGCGAGGCCCCGGGTCATCTCGAACGCCCGCCGGCCCCGGGTCGCGGCCTCGTACTCCAGCGACCACGCACGGCACTGCTCGGCCGTCCCGTACCCCGGGGCGTCGGCCTCGGCCAGGCCGTCGCGCTCGATCGCCCACAGCCGGTCAAGGAACTGAAAGGCGGTCATCGACCGGGTGCCCTTGGCGCCCTTGGCCGTCGAGTGGGCGACTTCGGCCGCCGCGCCCTTGGCCGCGTCCACGTCGGCCTGGACCGACTTGGCCGTCTCCCCGCCCACCTTGGTCAGGTACTCGATCAGCGCCTTGTCATCGGGCGACCGGATCACGTCGATGCGCACACCGTGGCCCTTGCCGCCGCACTTGCAGTTGGCCCGCTCACACTCGGTCGACGTCTCGTACGTCGGGTCGATCGACCGCAGAGCCCCCGCCCAGAAGCCGTGCATCCACTCCTCGAACGCCTCCAGGTCCTCGGCGGGCGGCTCGAACGTGCAGCTCCGGCCCTCGCCCGGCTCGAAGTACCCGTTGCCGTCCTCATCCGTGTAGATCAGCTGGCCGTTGGCCGGGGTGCCCTCCAACTGGCCACCGAGGAACACCAGCAGGTTCAGGTGCGGGTGCCACCCGCCCGCCTGCGAGCGGGTGATCTCCGGGTTACGCGCCATGCCGATGTAGCCGACCGCCGGGGCCACGTGGCGCCGGAAGCTCTGCGATGTCAGGAGCCGCTGGTAGGCGCCCGGGACCCTCGGCGTGACCTCCCCCGTCGTCTCGTCCACGCGCTGCCGCGTCCCCCACAGGGCACAGACCAGGTCGTCCAGTGCGTCCGCACGGGTGTGCCGGGTGGTCAGCACCACGGCCGCCAGAGTCCCCCCACGGGCCAGCCACCGCAGAGCGGCCGTGGTCAGCTCGTGGGTGTCCTCGGCGCGCTTGGCGCTCTCGCACACCGCGCACGCCCAGATCGACTCGCAGAGCTGGACCCCGCGGCCGGACGCCTTCCCGTCCTCGGTGCGGGCCGTCAGCGTGCCCAGCTCCGGCGCCACGGCGCGGCGCGCGCACTTCCGGCACCGGTCGATCGCGGTGATCTCCTGCATGATCCGGCGGCGCCGCCACCGCCGCAGAGCCGGGGTGACGACCGTGACCGGACCCCCCTCGGTGGCCCCATCGACCGCACCGCTCTGACCTGCGGTTTCGGCGATCTGACAACTCTGTTCGTCAGTTACCAAGAAGCGGACACCTCGGGAGGTGTCTTTCTGCAGGTCAGACCCCGTTTTCGGGGGTCGAACCGCGTCCGCCTCGGAAGCGCGCTTCCGGCAGTTCGGGGAGCAGTACGTTTGGCCCGGTGTGCGGGGGTTTGGGGTGAACTTCTTCGAGCAGCCGCTACGGCGGCATGTGCGGCGGGCGGGCCGCTGTGGCGAAGGAGGCGCTTCGCTCCGTACTCTGGTCACAGCAACGTTTCCGTTCGGTGGTTTGGCACCTGCGGAGGCGGGCGGCCCGGGAGGTGAGATGCCCGGGCCGTTGCCATTTCTGAGGGGTGATCATCCCTTACGAGCGAGACGCCCCGCCGGATCACCGGCGGGGCATCGTCGTGTCGGTCAGATCGTGGTGATTCCTCCCTCGTCCCCGGCGGGGCGGGGCTGGACGCTGATGCGGACCGTGCCATCGAGGCGGGGCTCCATCGCCACGGCGTGGAACGCGCCGTCCAGGCCGCCGAGCGCGTCCTTCTGGAAAGCGCCGGCGGGCAGGTCGAGCGAGCCGCCGTGGTGCATGAGGATCGCGATCAGCATCGCGTGAGACATGTCGGCCGGGGTCGCCATCACGCCTCCTCGCGGGCCGAGCGGATGACCATCAGGGCCGCCTGCGGGAGGTCGGCCACGGCGTCGAAGTGCGCGAGGGTGACGCCGTGGCTGCGAGCGGCCTCCAGCAGGTCCCGCAGGAGAGCGGCTGCGTCTGCCTTCTCGGCCGGGGTGGCGGCCGGTCCGCCGAGCCGCGCGGCGGACGCGGTGATACGGGCGGGCACATCGTCAAGCTGGGTCTCGTGCATGGTTCCTCCTGGTGGTGGCGGCGCCCCGCCGGGTGAGGGTGGATCAGGCGGACGTGAGTCAGTCTGACACAATGTGTCAGCCTGCGCAAGAGGGTCAGGGGAGGTGTCCCCTGACCCTCTCTCGGTCACGCGGCGGCCGGGACCTCAATCTCGGTCTGACCCTCGATGTGGTCGTCGTCGTGTCGCGGGTGGACGGGGGCGTTCTCGGTGTCGAGGCGTGCGTACACCCGCTGCACCTGCGAGGGGGCGCGGGTGGACACCCGGGCCGCCTCACGGACGCTCAGGCCGTCCCGCCATGCCTGCTCGATCGCGGCGCGGGCTTCCTCGGTGCTCAGCTTCGGGCGGGGGGGGACAGGCGGGATTTCGAGGTGTGCCCCGCAGATGACCTGCGGCGATGCGGTGGCCGGCACAGGCTCCGGCAGGGGGGTGGGGGACACCGGGGCGTCCACTGTGGACACCTCGGTGTCCCTGCCCGGCTCGACGGCGGGTGCGGCGTCGTCCACGAGGCCGTGGACCTGCCTCATGAGGAGCCCGAAAGCCAGCAGTGCGGCAGTGGGGGGGACAGCGGCGGTCACGTAGTCGAGGAAGGGCACGTGCTGACCGTCCCTCGCTCCGGCCACTCCGGCGACGTTGAGGACGATCGAGCCGATCGACCCGGCCGCCGTGGCGGTGATCGCCCACCAGTCGGTGCGGCCCTGGAGACCGGCCCGCAGCATGAGCAGTTCGCCGCCGACGATGAAGGCGTCGAGGGTCGCGGGCCATGCCCACTGGCGGATCGGGGAGCCTGCCAGGCCGTGCTGGCCGGCCACCTCGGCGAGGTGTGCGTAACTGAGCCAGAAGGCAAGGGCGGTCAGGGTCACGATCACGAGCCCGGCCGCGATCAGCGCGGCCCTCTCCATCGTCTGCTTGCTCATGCCGACACCTCCTTGCCCGCGATGACGATCCCTGCCGGGGTCTTGGCCACGTCGCCGGACTTGACGAGCGCCGCGACGGCGCGGGTGACGCCGCCCTTGTCGATGCCGGTCGCCGCCACGATGTCCTTCTGGGCGAGCGGGCCGGACGCCGACCGGACCGTGTCCAGGACCCGATTCCGGTTGGTCGGGGTACCGGCCGGGGTCGCCGCGGATTCCTCAGCGCGGGGCGCCGGCGCTTCCTCGGCCGCCGCTTCGGGTGCCTCCTTCACCAGGGTCAGGCGCGGCCCGCCGCCCGGGTCGGCGGGCTCCGGCGCCAAGGTGGCGACGTGCTGCCACGGGGTCACCTTCGGGAGCGCCTCCACCGCCTCATCCAGGACGTGCCAGATCCGCACCGGGCTGGGTTTGCGGTCCTTGTGCTTGATCAGGGCCCGGCCAGGGATGCCGCCGAGCGTCGACGGCTCCCAGCCCGTCGTCGCCGCGTTCTCGCCGTAGACCACGCGGTCGGACACCGGCGAGTCCACCGTCAGCGACATGACCGTGAGGCTGTTCTCGCTGACCATCGCCGTGACGCCGCCGTTCGTGCGGGACGGGTACTGGGTCGCCCAGATGATCCAGATCCCCGTCGCGCGGGCCAGGGTGTACAGGTCGTCGATCAGGTCGAGGACGTCCTTCCACCGGTTGTCCTTGGCCATCTGGAGGATTTGCCGTCCCTCCTCGATGACGACCAAGAGGCTCGGGTGCTCCGGCGTCGGCACCCACTGCGTGACGTCCGCGATCTCCTGCCGGTGCTGCATCTCCGCGACCAGCTCGCAGATCGCGTCGTAGATCGCCTGCCGGATCTCCTCGTTCGAGCCGCGCTGGTGACCCTCCGTCCGGACCTTCCCCTGCCACAGCCGGGCTTCCAGCCGCTTCGGGTCGAGGAGGATGCCCGCCCACAGCGGGTCGGCCACGGCCTGCATCATCCACGGCCGCCACGAGACGCTCTTGCCCATGTTCGTGACGCCCGCGATCAGCTTGTGCGTGCCCGCCATCGGCACGTCCACGATCTCGCCGGTCACCTCGTCCACGCCGATGCCGGTGTGCTCCGGCGTCCAGGTCATCGAGATGCCGTCCGACGCGGACCGGGTGCGGATCACGATCAGCGCGCGGTCGCCATGGCTGCCATCGCTGATCTGCATCCGCGTCTCGGTCCGCATCCCGAGCAGGGCGCGGACCGCCGCGGACTCGGCCGCGAGCTTCTTCGCCGACCAGCCCTTGCCGTCCAGCCGGACGCCGCACACGATCCCGGCCGCCGTCACTTCGGGCCGCTCGGTCAGCGTGCCGGACAGGCCGCGCGAGTCGGCGTGCTGCACCCAGTACGACGGGTCCAGGCGCTCCAGCAAGCGGCGTTCCTCCGCCGTGACCCCATCCTCGACCTGCACGGAGACCGACCGGCGACCGAGCCACAGCGCCGAGGCGTTGGCCGCGATGACCGCGACCGAGGTGGCCAAAGGCCACGTCTCCCAGTCCGCAGGCGTCGACCACGCGTACGTGCCGACCGCCGCCGGGACGACATGCACGGCGTGCCACCGCCGGGCTACCTGCGCCATCGTCGCCGGGTAGTTCGCCCGCGCCTCCTTCAACGCGGCCCGCGCGGCGATCCGGTGCGACCGCGCCGCCCTGTCCGCCGTCTTCGCCGCCCGCCGGGCGCCGTTCCACGGGTTCTTGCTCGCCTGCCGTGCCGCCGTCCGCTGCCCCTTCGCGGTCGCGGCCGTCGCCCTCGCCGACGTGTTCTCACGCTGAGCGGCCATGAGCTTCTTGAGATTTTCCGGCGTCCGGAGCGCCTGGCGCCGGTCCGCCGCCGCGTCCCACCGAGCCGCCACAGGGGCGCACATGGGGGACAGGGCATCGACCACGTTGGTCACCTCGGTGGCCGATGCCCGCCAGGCGGACTTGGTCGAATCGGTCGCCTTCCGCCAAACTTCCTTCACGTCCACGGTTCTCCTTCAGGTGCGTGGATGAGGGTCGGATCGCCGTTCGCTGCGGCGGTCCGGCCCGTCTTCGTTTGCTGGTTGCGCCTCTGGTTGCAGGTTGCGGTCGGGTTGCGGGGTGCAACCGCCTCTGACCTGCAAGGTTGCGGGTTGCGGTCGGGGGAGGGGAGGGGGGCCCTACGCACGCGCGCATATACGCGCGCGAGGAGCCCCTCAGATCACTCCGCCTCGGCCGCCTTCCGCCACGCGGCCGAGGTGTTCGGGGAGACCCCTGTCAGGTCCCGAATCCTGCGGTAGGGGACCTCCATCCGGACCGCCTCCACGATCACCGGACGGATCTCCGCGTCGAGCTGCTCCAGCTGAGCCAGGAGCCTGATCCTCTTCGCTCCCAAAGGCTTGAGTGCTGCTTCGGCTTGGGCCCTCAGTTGGGCCGGTGTCTGCGTCATGCGACTGACTCTGACACATCGATCCGCCTTTTGCAAGCGTCTCAGTCTGAGTCATCATTGCCCCCCGGTGATCACGCGGCGACCCTAGGCGCCCCTCTGCGGCCCTGTCAGCCGGATACCGGACCCAGAGGGCACGGCGCCCCTCATCGGCCGTCAGCGGGCCACACAGGGACGCGGGGAGGGGTGCGGGGGTGCGGGGAGGGCGCCGGCCGGAGTCGTGGATCTGCGGCGACTCCGGCTCCCTCGGGTCGTGAGCGCCACCGCGGCTGCCAGGCAGAGGCCGCCGATCACTATGGGGATCACCACGAACCATGGGGTCTCCCAGGCGTCGCTCGCGTCTCCGACG
>NZ_JBSHDU010000156.1:0-6096 GCF_053616475.1 Streptomyces sp. NPDC055815
GTCGTCGCGGGCGGACTCTCCCTGGAGGACGGCGCCCGCGTCGTCGCCCTGCGGTCCAAGGCCCTCCGCGTCCTCTCCGGCGGCGGAGGCATGGCGTGGCTGAGCGTCCCCGAGACGCAGGCGGAAGAGCTGCTCGCGCCGTGGGACGGCCGTCTCTCCGTCGCGGCGGTCAACGGCCCGTCGTCCACCGTGGTCGCCGGGCAGCCGGAGGCGCTGGACGAACTCCTCGCCCAGTGCGAGGCCTCCGGCCTCTGGGCCCGCCGCATCCCCGTCGACTACGCCTCCCACTCCGCCCACGTCGACGAGATCCAGGACACCCTCGCCCACGAGCTGGAAGGCGTCGCCCCCCGTGCTGGCCGGGTCGCCTTCCACTCCACCGTGACCGGTGGCGCACTCGACACCACCCAGCTCGACGCCGCCTACTGGTTCCGCAACCTCCGCAGCAAGGTGCGCCTCGCCGAGGTCGTCGAGCAGCTCGCCGCCCCCGACGTCGTCTTCATCGAAGTCAGCGCCCACCCCGTCCTCGTCTCCGGCATCACTGAGACCCTCGCCGACACCGGCGCCGTCGTCGGCACCCTCCACCGCCACACCGGCGCACTCACCCGCTTCGTCCAGTCCGCCGCCGAGGCCTGGTCCCACGGCGTCACCATCGACTGGCCCGCCCTGCTCGCTCCCTACGACGCCCGCACCGTCGAACTGCCCTCCTACCCGTTCCAGCGCGCCCACTACTGGCTCCTGAACGAGCCCGCCGCCGCTCCTCGCAGTGCGCCGCGACCGATGGCCCAACCCGCCGAGCAGGTCGCCCTGTTGGGCGTCCGGATGCCGTCCTCGCCGCTCGCGCAGGCGCAGTTCGCCCCGCGGCTCGACCCGGTGGCGCACCCCTGCCTGGGCGACTTCGTGGTCGGCGGACGGCCGGTGGTCAGCGCCGGTGTGCTCGTCGAGTCGGTGATCGAGGCGGTGACCGAGTTCGCCGGGACCGGTCCTGTGTCCGTGGAGGACCTCGAACTCCCCGTCGACCTGGTGCTCGACCCCGTCGGCATCGACCCGTCGACGGCCGGCGCCGAGCGCGCCGCCCAGATCGTCCTGGACGCGGACCGGTTCCGCTACTACGCCCAGGACCCGACGGGCGGTTGGCAGCTGCACGCGCAGGGCCGGGCCAAGGCCGGTGCGCCGGCCGCGCCCACGGTGACGCTCGCCCCGGTGGGTTCGGGCCACGAGCTGACCGGCGACGAGCTGTACCGGATGCTGTGGCAGCGCGCCCTGTACCTGGGCTCCGCCGCCCGCTGGGTGGAGCGGATCAGGCTCGGCCGGGGTGAGGCCACGGCCGAGCTCCGGTCCGCGCTGGCCGGCGAGGCGGAGCCGTATCTGATCCACCCGGGGCTCGTCGACGCCATGTTCCAGACGGCGCTGGCCTGCTTCCCCGCCGACGGCCCCGCCCTGGTGCCGGCCGGTCTGGAGCGCTTCGTCCACTACGACCGCGGCGGAGCCCAGGACGGGCTTCGCTGTCATGCCGAACTGTTCGACGGCGGTACGCGGGCGCGTATCCGGCTCCTCACGGCGCAGGGCCGCCTCGTCGCCGAGGCCGACGGCGTGCGCTTCGTCCCGGCCCTGACCCGGCCGGCGACCGAGCTCGCCGCCGCGCAGACGCCCGCCGCCGAGGCGGCCGCGGCCGCCCCCGTATCGCCGGTCGTGTCCGAACCGCAGCGGCCGGCCGCGGTCCCGACACCACCGGACCCGAGCCCGGCTCCGGCCGAAGCGCCCGCCGCGGCGCCCGAGGCCGTACGTGCCCTCGTGACGCGTACGGTCGCCCAGGCCCTCGGCACCGTGGCGGCCCGGCTCGACACCGGGCAGTCCTTGCAGGCGCTCGGCCTCGATTCCCTGATCGCGATGAAGATCCGGACGGCGCTGAACCGTGAGTTCGACGTCCTGCTGCCGATGACGGCGTTCCTGAACGGCCGCAGCACCGAGGACATCGCCGGGGACGTACTCGAAAACCTCGGCGCCGACAGCTCCGGAACCGAAGCGGAGGCTCCTCAGAGCGCCGCCGACGACGCCGAGCGGTACGAGCCGTTCGGTCTGACCGATCTCCAGCAGGCGTACCTCGTCGGCCGTGGTGACGCCTTCGAGCTCGGCAACACCTCCACCTACTTCCAGATCGAGATCGACCTGGAGAACGTGGACCTGGACCGGCTCTCCGCGTCCTTCCGGGCGATGGTCGAGCGGCACGACATGCTGCGGGCCGTCTTCACTCCCGAGGGCGAGCAGCGCGTCCGGCGCGAGGTCCCGGCCTATGTGATCCGTGAGACCGATGTCTCCGCCCTGTCCCCGGCCGAGCGCGAGGCCGCGCTGACCGCCGTCCACGAGGAGATGCGGCACCAGGTCTTCGACACCGCGCGCTGGCCGCTGTTCGACGTGCGGGTGACCCGGACCGACGACCGGACGATCCGGCTGCACGCCGGCTTCGACGCCCTGATCATCGACGGTTTCAGCACGTCGATCCTGTTCAGGGAGTGGGCCGCGCACTACCGCGGTGAGGAGCTGCCGGAGCTTGAGCTGCGCTACCGGGACTACGTCCGGCAGGCCCGCGAGCTGGAGGGCGGACCCGAGTACGACCGGGCGCTCGCCTACTGGCGGGACCGGCTCGACACCCTGCCGGCCGCGCCGCAGCTGCCGCTGGCGGTGGCGCCGTCGAGCCTGGACCGGCCGGTGTTCCACCACCGTGGTGCGACGCTCCCGAAGGAGGAGTGGGCCCGGTTCAAGGAGCACGCGGCGGCGGCCGGGGTCAGCCCGTCCGCGGCGCTGTGCACGGCGTACGCGCAGGTGATCGCGGAGTGGAGCGCCACGCCCGACTTCTCGCTGAACCTGCTGTACTTCAACCGGCTGCCGCTGCATCCGCAGGTCGGCGACGTCATCGGCAACTTCTCCACCACGCTGATGCTGGAGATCCGCGACTCCGCCGAGGACACGTTCGCCACCCGGGCGAGCGAGGTGCAGGCCCGGCTGTGGAGCGACATGGAGCACAGCCAGGTCAGCGGTGTGCAGGTGCTGCGGGAGCTGAACCGGGCGCGGGGCGCCTCGGTGCGGGCCGCGGCGCCGGTCGTCTTCACGAGCCTGGTGAACTTCGCGGGACAGCAGGACACCGAGGAGCGGGGGGTCGTGCAGTACCTCGCGGGTATCGGTGAGAACGGCCGTCAGGTGAGCAGTTCGGTCCGCACCCCGCAGGTGTGGCTGGACCACCAGGCGGTCGAGGAGGCCGGTGAGCTCGTCCTGAACTGGGACGTGATCGAGGAGCTGTTCCCGGCGGGCTGCGTGGACGCCATGTTCGCCGCGTACCAGCGGATGCTGGGCGAGCTGTGCCGCGACCCGGAGGCCTGGCAGCGGCCCCGGCCGGCGCTCGTACCGGCGGCCGATCTGGAGGTACGGGCCGAGGCGAACGCCACCGACGGGCCCGTGCCCGACGGGCTGCTGCACGACGCGGTGCTCGCGCAGGCCGAGGCCACGCCCGAGGCGCCGGCCGTCATCTCGCCGGTGCTGACCCTCACGTACGGGGAGCTCGACCGCAGGTCGAACCAGGTGGGGCACGCGCTGCGCGCCCAGGGGGCCGGTCCCGGCGACCTGGTGGCGATCGTCATGGACAAGGGCTGGGAGCAGGTCGTCGCGGCGCTCGGCATCCTGCGGTCGGGGGCGGCGTACGTCCCGATCGACGCCCGGGTGCCCGTCGAGCGGCTGCACGTGCTGCTCGACAGTGCCGGGATCAGCCGGGTCGTCACCCAGCCGTGGGTGGAGGACACGGCGGACTGGCCGGAGGGCGTGGTCAGGACCGTGGTGCGGGCCGAGGACAAGGGTGAGGACGGCCCGCTCGGCGAGTCCGGTGCCAAGCCGGGCGACCTCGCCTACGTGATCTTCACCTCCGGCTCCACGGGGCTGCCGAAGGGCGTGATGATCGAGCACGGCGCCGCCCTGAACACGGTCGTCGACGTCAACGAGCGGTACGGCGTCACCTCGTCGGACCGGGCCCTCGGTCTGTCCGCGATGCACTTCGACCTGTCGGTGTACGACGTCTTCGGACTGCTGTCGGTGGGCGGCGCGCTGGTGCTGCCCGAACCGGCGGCGCACCGTGAGCCGGCCCGCTGGGCGGAGCTCGTCGCCGAGCACGGGGTGACGATCTGGAACAGCGTGCCCGCGCTGATGGAGATGTTCACCGAGCACGCCCTGTCGAACGGGCTCGGCGGGCTGCCGGTGCGCCTGGTCATGATGAGCGGTGACTGGATACCGGTGTCGCTGCCCGGACGGATCCGGCTGCTGCTGCCGGACGCCGAGCTGTGGAGCCTCGGCGGTGCCACGGAGGCGTCCATCTGGTCGATCCTGCACCCCATCGGTGAGGTCCCGGACGACTGCGTGAGCATCCCGTACGGCAAGGCGATGCGTAACCAGCGCTTCCACGTGCTGGACGGCGCGATGCGGCCCTGCCCCGTGTGGGTGCCGGGCGACCTGTACATCGCGGGCGTCGGTCTGGCCCGCGGCTACCTGAACGACGAGGCGAAGACCCGCGCCGCGTTCCTGCACCACCCGGTCACCGGCGAACGGCTCTACCGGACCGGCGACATGGGGCGCTTCCTGCCGGACGGCAGCATCGAGTTCCTCGGCCGTCTCGACTCCCAGGTGAAGATCCAGGGCTACCGGATCGAGCTGGGCGAGGTCGAGGCCGGGCTCACCCAGTGCGAGGGCGTGCGGTCCGCCGCGGTCGTCGCGGCGGGCGAGCGGCACGGGCCCAAGCGGCTCATCGCGTACGTGGTCCTCGACGAGGGCCGCGAGGACACCGAGGAGCAGCTCACCGAGGAGCTGCGCCGGGTGGTTCCGGCGCACCTGGTGCCGCAGCGTGTCCTCGTCCTGGACGAGCTGCCGCTCAGCGACAACGGGAAGGTCAACCGGGCGGCCCTGCCCGCGCCCGACGACGTCGCCGTGGAAGGTGCCGGGTTCGTCGCGCCGCGCGACGAGGTGGAGCGCCGGCTCGCGGAGATCTGGGCGGAGTTCTTCGGCGTGTCCGAGATCGGGGTGACCGCGAGCTTCTTCGACCTCGGCGGTGACTCGCTGCTCGCGGTCCGGCTGATGGCGAGGATCGCCCGTGGTCTGGGCCGCAGCCTGCCGCTGTCCACGCTGTTCGCCCGGCCGACGATCGAGCTGCTCGCCCGGGCGGTGCGTGAGGCCGACGGCGGCGAGACCGGCCGCAGGGCGCTGGTGCCGGTGCGCACCGGCGGTGCGCGGACTCCTCTGGTGTTCGTGCACCCGGTCGGCGGTGATGTGCTCTGTTACGCGGAGCTCGCCGAACTCCTCGGCGAGGACCAGCCGTTCTACGCGCTCCAGGTGCCGGACACGGAGCTGACCAGTGTGGAGGCGATGGCCGCGCACTACGTCACGGCGGTCCGGGAGGCACTGCCGGAGGGTCCGTACCGGCTCGGCGGCTGGTCGATGGGCGGTGTGATCGCCCTGGAGATGGCGGCCCAGCTCACCGCGGCCGGCGCCGAGGTGGAGCTCCTCACCGTGATCGACCTGATGGTCGAGCCCGGTCCGGCCGAGGGGGAGCCCGTCTCCGACGAGCAGTTGTTGTCCTGGTTCGCCCGGGACCTGGCGGGTCTCGCCGGTGTCGACTGGGAGCTGCCCGTGGAGGCCTTCGACGGCCGCCCGCCGGTGGAGGTGCTGCACGCCGAGGCGCGGGGCGCGGGGGCACTGTCCGAGGACATCGACCTCGACACGCTCAGCGCCATCGTGGGCCGGTTCCGGAACAACTACCGGGCCCTGCTGGGCTACGCGCCCAGCGGCTTCGCCGGGCGGGTCGTGTCGCTGCGCGCCGCGGACGGCGGTGCGACGGTCGAGACGGCGAACCGCTGGATGCGGTACTTCCCCGGGGACGCCACCCTCGTCGACGTACCCGGCGACCACTACACGGTGATGCGCGGCGAGCGGCTGCGCGTCCTGGCCGGCGAGCTGCGCCGGGCCCTCGACGCGCGGTGATCCGAACCGGGCGGGGCGCCGCACGGGCGGCCCGGCCCGGCCACCCACCCCCCCCGCGGGCTCATATAAACAAAAACCAGACCC
>NZ_JBSHDU010000157.1:0-5943 GCF_053616475.1 Streptomyces sp. NPDC055815
GCGTCCGGGAGTCGGCCCTTGCCGTTGAGCGCGTCGGAGACAGTCGTGATGGAGACCCCGGCGGCGGCGGCCACGTCCCGGATGCCTGCCCGGCCGGAACGGTGATCAGCGTGGTTCATAGAGCGTCGAAGGATAGAGGCAAGATCCACCCGCTCAGATCTCCACACCTTCACCACACGCGGAGTTGACGGTACGTCCGCCGGGGTTCCGTCCGGGTCAGGCAGGCGGCTGCCGCTCGGGCAGCGCGTGCGCGAGGAGGAACTCGGTCGCTCCCGCGATGGCCTCGGCGTACGTGCCGTGGACGGGCTCGGACTCCTCCGCCTGCTGGTCCGCGGCCGTCGCGGTGTACCACCAGGCGTCGGTGTCGGCGTCGTGGTGCACGACGGCCGTACCGCCCGCGTAGTGGAGCGGGATGGACTCCTTGGCGGACTTCCGCACGACGGCGTGCGGCCACTTGAGACGGGCCGACTGACGCTTGATCCCGCCCCAGGCGGCCCCGAGCTGGGCGTAGTTCGCCCCGCTGCGGCCGGCCACGGTGGCGGCGCTCTCCGCCAGCCGGTCGACGGACAGCTTCGCTTCGTACAGGGCCCGAAGAAGCGCCAGTTGCACGTCGGGCGCCGCCATGAGCACGGGATCGAAGGGCTTGCCGGCGGCCTCGTAGGCCAGCGCACGGGTCGAGATCCGCTGGGCCAGGGCGCGGACCGCGTCGAGGACCCTGTCGTCCATCGTGCTCGCGTCGTCCGGGGTGGGCTCGTCCCAGGGCGGTTCCACCAGGTTCGAGACGGTGTTCCAGAAGTTGTCGTCGCTCTTCTCGGGAGTCGGGATCCCGTCCACATCTGTCATGCGACAAGCTTAGCTGTCGAGGTTGGGTTTGCGACAGGAATATTTGTCGAGTGGGGGTGGGGGTTAGGGCGGCATGGTGCTGTCGGCGGTCGATCAGCCGTCGGCCACTACGCCTCGTGGGCGAGCCGTGTGCACTCGCCCACGAGGCGCCCCCTCACCGGAGCGACCTGCCGGTCACCGTCGAACGGCGAGGGCCTCGACTTCGAACAGCACGTCAGGTGCGGCCAGGCTCGCCACCCCGATCAGGGTCTGCGTGGGTGGGTTCGTGCCCCAGCCCTCGAGCACGGCCTCCGCGATCGGCCCGAGCTTGGTGACGTCGTGGTTCACGACGTACGTCCTCAGCTGGACGACGTGGCCGAGGTCGAGCCCGTGGGCGGCGAGGGCGACGCCGATGTTGCGGAAGGCCTGCTTCACCTGCTCGGTGAAGTCGGTCGAGACAACCGCGCCGTCAGGGCCCGATCCGTACTGACCGGAGATCAGCACCAGTTCCGTACCCACGGGGACGGCGGCGGTGTGGCTGTAGCCGAACGGGACCGGGTCGTGCAGACCTTCGGGGTTGATGAGGGCGTGTGCCATGCGGATGACCTCTCGTGCAGTACGGGCTTGTGTCGTCCTGAAGCCTCCCAACGAATACGCGACACCCTCTGTCATGTATTTCAGTAGAGTCTTCGGATGCGCGCCGATCGACTGGTCTCGCTGGTACTGCTGCTGCGACAGCACGATCGGCTGTCCGCGGCCGCGTTGGCCCGCGAGCTTGAGGTGTCCACCCGTACCGTGCTGCGCGACATCGAGGCTCTGTCGGCGGCCGGTGTCCCCGTCTACGCCGAGCGCGGCCGGAACGGCGGTTTCGCCTTGCTGCCCGGTTTCCAGACCGAGCTCACCGGACTGAACCACGACGAGGCCCTCGCCCTGCTGGTCGCCGGATCACGGCGCGGCGCGCAGGCGTTCGGGCTCGGGACGGCGCTCGCCTCGGCCATGCGCAAGGTCGTCGACGCACTGCCCGAGAGCCATCGGGCCACCGCGGCCGGTGCGGCGCGGCGGCTCCTCATCGACCCGGAGACCGATCTGCTGTCGCGTCGACAGGTGGTCGAGGAGGTGCCGGACGACATCGTGGGAGAGGTCCGGCGCGCGGTGTTCGCCGGACACAAGCTGCGCATCCGCTACGCGGCGGTGGAACAGGCGCCGAAGTGGCGCGCGGTCGACCCCATCGGCCTGGTCACCGTGCGCGGCCAGGGCTACCTGCTGGCCACGCGCTCCGGCGCGGACCGGACCTACCGGCTGTCCCGCATCCTCGCCGCAGAGGAGCTCGCAGAGCTGGCACAGCGGCCGGAACGCGTCGATCTGGACCGGGCCTGGCAGGAACGCAGTGCGCGGTTCCGGACGAGCGGTGACCAAGTCGCCGTACTGGTACGGATGCGGTCGGCGCGGCGGGAGGACCTGGTGGGCACCGCGCTGACCGTGCTCGGAGAGGAAGTCGAGGAGGACGGCCGACTGCGGCTGGAGGTGACCTTCCAGGACGCGAGGCACGCGGAATGGGCCCTGTGGAACCTCGGCACGGACGTCGAGGCCCTGGCACCGCAGTGGTTGCGCGACACCCTCGGCGAACGCGCTGCCGCGATCGCCACCCGCTACGGCGCGCCGTCCTGACGACTCGCCGTCAGGCCCTTGCCACCGGCCGGGCGGCGTCGGAATCCTGGTGCGCCTCATCGCGCGCGCTTGTAGGCTGCCGCACATCCCTCGTCGTCCAGCGGCCAAGGACACCGGTCGCCGGTTCGCCGGAGCCGGAAACCCGGGTTCAAATCCCGGCGAGGCAATCGCCCCCCCTCCCGCCACGCCGCGGGACCGAGCGGCCTCCGGCCATCCACCGCGCAGGCCGAGCAGGATCCGGCCATCCACCGCCCGTCCGCCCCTCCGCCCCTCCGCCCCTCCGCCCCTCCGCCCAGGCTCACAGCCTCCGTAGTGTCGCGACGGCCGTGTGGAGGAGGAAGGCTTCGGCGCGGTCCCAGGGCCAGCCGTTCTCGGCGACCAGGGTGCGCCAGCCGCCCGGGCCGAACCAGAACCACAGCAGGTCCGCTGTCTCGTCCTCCCCGTAAGCCGGCGCCGCCACGGTGTGCAGGTGCTGTGCGGCGGTACGGAGGGCGGCACGGTAGTCGGCGGTGGCGCGCTCCCACAGGGCTTCGCCGTCCTCGTGCGACGGCAGCGCCTTGTGGATCGCCTCATGCACGGCGAACAGGCCTTCGTTGCCCATCCGGGTGCCGTGGGCCAGCGCCTCGAGTACGGACTCCAACTCCCGCTCGGCGAGCACCGCACGCATCGTCCGCTCGTCGCCGGAGGCTCGTACGGCCGTGTCGACGATCTCGTTGAGGATGTCCCCCTTGCTGCCGGCGCTCGCGAAGACGGCCTTCGAGGACACGCCCGCTTCGGCCGCGATGTCCGCGACCGTCACGCGCCCGTAGCCGCGTTCGGCGAACAGCCGGGTCGCCGACTCCAGGATCTGCGCACGTGTCTGGGCTGCGGCTTCCTCACGCCGGGGTGAGACGTACTTGCGTTTGGTCGGCATGGGGGTCAGCCTAACCGCGAAACGCTCGACCTATTCAATAGGTGCTGTGTAACCTGAATATCAGTCAGGGCGGCGAACCGCCCCGTGCGCGAGAGGAACCGAACCCGATGGGAATGTCACCCGAGGACGCGGCCCGCGGACTCTTCACGGTCCTGGCGACCGGCGACGCGGCGCTGGCCGCGGAGGTCGTCCACCAGGACTTCACCAACCGTGAGGCGGTCGTCTCCCCCGCCGCCTGCTCCCTGCCCGGACCCGCGGGCGCGCTCGCGTCGGGCGCGTGGCTGCGCTCCGCCTTCACCGACCTCAGCTTCCCCGTCACCGATCTCGTCCACGACGGCGACCAGGTGTGGATACGGCTGCACATGCGGGGCCGGCACACCGGTCCCTTCGTCCACTACCGCGACGGCGCCCTGCTCCAGGCGATCCCGCCCACCGGGGCCGAGATCGACTCCGAGCAGGTCCATGTCCTGCACCTCCAGGACGGGAAGGTCCTCCGGCACGAGGCGGTCCGCGATGACCTCTCCCTGCTCGGGCAGCTCGGCATCTTCCCGCCCGGCCCCACCGTCCAGCTCATCGACGACTGGTACGCCGACGGGCGCGCGGCCCGGGCCGCCGCCGTCATCGCCGAGGCCGCCGAGCGGGCGGCGGCCACGGCCCGCGCGCACTCACGCGACTGAGAGGCCGCTTCAGCATCGCTGGTCACGTGGATGCCGCCGCTGCCGTTCGCCGCGCTTCGCGCCCTCGTGCGACGAAGCGCGGGAGAACGGCCACCGGCTCCCTCCCCCGCCGTAGCGGCCCCGCATGCCGCCGGGTAAGTTGGCGATCTTCGGCCCGCGCAACAGGGTTCGGAGTCCCCGAAGGCGTACGCCCTTGATGAATCCCGATCAGTCCCGTGCCCGGCTCCGCCTCGACGCGGCCCTGGATCGCGTCGCCGTCACCTTCCGCGGCATGACCGCCCGGCCCGACGAGACCAACTGCGAGTGCCACTGGGGCAGCGCGGAAGAACTCGCGCGGCTCAAGGTGGCGGACGTGGAGCTGGACCTCGATCTCCTACGGCGCACTTGGCAGGCCACCGACTGGACGGACCACGCATCCGTGCTGCGCCGGATCCTGCCCCAGCTCGCCTCGGCCCTCGTCGACGGGCTCGTCGAACCCCGATTCGGCGTGGAACGGGTCGGGCTCGCCTTCGCTCTCGGCAACTGGCAGGAGTGGCCTGCCGAGCAGGCCGCCGCGGTGGAGGAGTTCCTGCAGGCCTGGTGGGCGCACACGCTCATCGACCCGGACCCCACCGTGCCCGCGCATGACCTCCTCGTCCTGGCCGCCGAGGCCACCGGCACGGTGAGCCCGTGGCTCGACGCCTGGGAAGGGCTTCGCGACCCCGTCGCGGACGGACACCTCGCCGAGACGGCGGACCGCTGGGAGTACGACCTGCTCGGCGACCAACTTCCGTGGAGCGCTTGGGAGAACGAGGAGGAGATGCGCATCGAGCTGACGGACTGGCTCGTCCGCTACGCTCCCGCCCGGCTTCGCGCCCATGGCGCCTCCGAGGAGCTGCTCCACCGGATACGGCTGCTCGGTGTCACCGGCCCCGACCGCTGGGACGACCCGCACTGGCCCGGCCACTACTACTGAGCGGGCCAGGACCGCGAAGTCGGCGTCACGGCCGGCCTCGATCGCACCCTTGCGGGACAGGCCGGCGAGCCGGGCCGGACCCGCCGACATCCAGCGGACCACGTCCTCCAGCGAGTGGCCGCGGCGCCGGGCCTCGGTCCAGATCGCGGGCAGGCCGAGCTGGAGGGAGGAGATGCCGCCCCAGGCGGAGGCGAAGTCCGGCGTCTTGAGGTCGGCGGTGGACGGCGAGTGGTCGGAGACGATGCAGTCGATCGTGCCGTCCGCGAGCCCCTGCCACAGCGCGTCCTGGTTGGAGGCCTCGCGGATCGGCGGGCAGCACTTGAACTCCGTCGCCCCGTCCGGGATCTCCTCCGCGGTCAGCGTCAGGAAGTGCGGACACGACTCCACCGTGATCTTCACGCCCTCGGCCTTCGCCGCGGCGAGGGCCGGCAGCGCGTCCGAGGACGACAGGTGCAGCACGTGGACCCGGGCGCCGAGGCGGCGGGCCTGGTTGATCAGGTTCTCGATCGCCGTGTTCTCCGCGTCCCTCGGACGCGAGGCCAGGAAGTCGGCGTACGCGCCGCCCGAACGCTGCGGGGCGGCCGCCAGGTGGTGCGGGTCCTCGGCGTGCACGATCATCAGGCCCCCGAAACCGGCGATCTCCGCCAGCGAGGTCGCCAGCTGCTCCTGGTCGAGCTCGGGGAACTCCTCCACCCCCGACGGCGACAGGAAGCACTTGAAGCCGTAGACGCCGGCGTCGTGCAGCGGACGCAGGTCCTTGACGTTGTCCGGCAGCGCGCCGCCCCAGAAACCGACGTCGATGTGCGCCTTGCTGCGGGCGACCTCCTGCTTGACCCGGAGGTTCTCGACCGTGGTGGTCGGGGGCAGCGAGTTGAGCGGCATGTCGAGCAGGGTCGTGATGCCACCGG
>NZ_JBSHDU010000158.1:0-5919 GCF_053616475.1 Streptomyces sp. NPDC055815
TGCGGGTTCAGGCGCGGGAGCCTCTGGCGCCGGCAAGGGCGCCGTCCGTTGTGCCCACCCGTTCCGCCCCTTGCGGAACGCCTGCCCACAACGGGGTGGGCGCGCGCCCACAACGGGGCGGAAGCGTGCCCGCAACGGTCAGTGTGCTGCTGAGTCCCAGTTGGGGCCTACTCCTACCGAGACGTCCAGGGGGGCTCGGAGGTCGGCGGCGGCCGACATCTGTGCGCGGACCAGGGTCTCGACCTGCTCGCGCTCGCCGGGGGCGAGTTCGAGGACGATTTCGTCGTGGACCTGGAGGAGCATCCGGGAGGCCAGGCCCGCGTCGCTGAGGGCGCGGTCCACGTTCAGCATGGCGACCTTCACGATGTCCGCGGCCGTGCCCTGGATCGGGGCGTTGAGGGCCATCCGCTCGGCGGCCTCGCGGCGCTGACGGTTGTCGCTGTTGAGGTCCGGGAGGTAGCGGCGGCGGCCGAGCATCGTCTCGGTGTACCCGGTCGCGCGGGCCTCGTCGACGACGCGCCGCAGGTAGTCCCGTACCCCGCCGAAGCGCTCGAAGTAGGTGTCCATCAGGCCGCGGGCCTCGCCCGGGTCGATGTTCAGCTGCTGGGAGAGGCCGAACGCCGACAGGCCGTAGGCCAGGCCGTACGACATGGCCTTGATCTTGCGGCGCATCTCGGCGTCGACGGCGGACCGCTCGACGCCGAAGACCTGGGAGGCGACGGTGGTGTGCAGGTCCTCGCCGGAGGTGAAGGCCTCGATGAGGCCCTCGTCCTCGGAGAGGTGGGCCATGACGCGCAGTTCGATCTGGCTGTAGTCGGCGGTCATGAGGGCCTCGAAGCCCTCGCCGACGACGAAGCCGTGCCGGATGGCGCGGCCCTCGTCCGTCCGCACCGGCACGTTCTGCAGGTTCGGGTCGGTCGAGGAGAGGCGGCCGGTCGCGGCCACGGTCTGGCTGAAGGTGGTGTGGATGCGGTTGTCGGCGGCGACGGTCTTGATCAGGCCCTCGACCGTCGAGCGCAGTCGCGCCTGCTCGCGGTGGCGGAGCATGATCACCGGCAGTTCGTGCTCGGTCTGGCCGGCCAGCCAGGCGAGCGCGTCGGCGTCCGTCGTGTATCCGGTCTTGGTCTTCTTGGTCTTCGGCAGGTTCAGCTCGCCGAAGAAGACCTCCTGGAGCTGCTTCGGCGAGCCGAGGTTGAACTCGTGGCCGACGGAGGCGTGGGCCTCCTTGACGGCCTGCTGCACGGCGCCGGCGAACTGCTGCTCCATGGCCTCCAGGTGGTCACGGTCGGCGGCGATGCCGTGCCGCTCCAGGCGGGCGAGGAGGGCGGAGGTGGGGAGCTCGACCTCGTGGAGGAGCTCGCGGGCGCCGACCTCGGCGAGCCGCTCGTCGAAGGCGCCGCCGAGGTCGAGGACGGCCCGCGCCTGGCTCATGAGGGCCTCGGCCTCGGCGGTGTCGTCGGCGCCGAAGGCGAGCTGGCCGTCGGCGGCGGCCGCCGGGGCGAGCTCGCGGCCGAGGTACTCGACGGTGAGGGCGTCGAGGGCGAAGGAGCGCCGGCCGGGCTTGACCAGGTAGGCGGCGAGGGCGGTGTCCATGGTGACGCCCGCGATGGACCAGCCGTGCTCGGGGAAGACCCGCATGGCGCCCTTGGCGTTGTGCATGACCTTCGGCCGGTCGGGGTCGGAGATCCACGCGGCCCAGGCCTGCTCGTCGGCCTCGTCGAGGCTGCTGGGGTCGAACCAGGCGGCGGCTCCCCCGGCGGCGGCGAGGGCGATCTCGGCGACGTTCCCGGTGCCGAGGGCCCAGCTGTCGACGGTGGCGATGCCGAGGGGTTCGGTGCCGTGCTCGGCGAGCCAGGGGGCGAGCTCGCCGGCGCCGAGGACGGTGAAGTCGAGCTCGACGCCCGCGGCGGGGGCGGGCGCGGTCTCCTCGGCGGAGCCGGGGTCGACGGCGAGGAGCCGCTCGCGGAGCGAGGGGTTGCGGATCTCCAGGGTGTCGAGGACGAGGGCGACGGCCGTGCGGTCGTAGGGCTCGCGGGCGAGCTCCGTGACGGTCTTCGGCAGCTCGACGTCCCGGACCATCTCGGTGAGGACGCGGTTGAGCTTGACGGACTCCAGGTGGTCGCGGAAGTTCTGGCCGGCCTTGCCCTTGACCTCGTCCGCGCGCTCGACGAGCTCGGCGAAGGAGCCGAACTGGTTGATCCACTTGGCGGCGGTCTTCTCGCCGACGCCGGGGATGCCCGGCAGGTTGTCGGACGGGTCGCCGCGCAGGGCGGCGAAGTCGGGGTACTGCGAGGGGCTCAGGCCGTACTTCTCCTGGACCTTCTCCGGGGTGAAGCGGGTGAGCTCGGAGACGCCCTTGGTCGGGTAGAGCACGGTGGTGTGGTCGGTGACCAGCTGGAAGGAGTCCCGGTCGCCGGTGACGATGAGGACCTCGAAGCCCTCGGCCTCGGCCTGGGTGGCGAGGGTGGCGATGACGTCGTCGGCCTCGAAGCCGTCGACGGCGAAGCGCGGCGCGTGCATCGCGTCGAGGAGCTCGCCGATCAGCTCGACCTGCCCCTTGAACTCGTCGGGGGTCTTGGAGCGGTTCGCCTTGTACTCCGGGAACTCCTCGGACCGCCAGGTCTTGCGGGACACGTCGAACGCGACCGCGAAGTGGGTGGGCGCCTCGTCGCGGAGCGTGTTCGCCAGCATCGAGGCGAACCCGTAGATCGCGTTCGTCGGCTGTCCCGTCGCGGTGGTGAAGTTCTCCGCGGGCAGCGCGAAGAACGCCCGGTACGCGAGCGAGTGCCCGTCCATGAGGAGCAGGCGGGGGCGGGTGTCTGCGGGGGTCTTCGATGCTGTCTCGGCCACACGACGATCCTGCCACGGCCCACTGACAATCCCGTCCACAGCGGCCGGGGTGCCGGTCTGTCGGTGCCGCGTGACAGGATCGGAGACGTACGCCACAGGATTACCGCTCAAGGGAGAGCGCGATGGTCAGCAAGCCGCCTGCCGGTGACCCGGTCCAGGACGCACCGCAGGTCACGGAGCCGCAGCACTCCGCGGCCGGCCTGCCCGCCATCGGGCACACCCTGCGGATCGCGCAGGAACAGATGGGTCTGCGGCGCACCGCGCGGACCCTGCTCAAGGTCAATCAGAAGGACGGCTTCGACTGTCCCGGCTGCGCCTGGCCGGAGGGTGACAAGCGGCATGTGGCGGAGTTCTGCGAGAACGGCGCGAAGGCGGTCGCCGAGGAGGCGACGCTGCGCCGGGTGACGCCGGAGTTCTTCGCCGCGCATCCGGTGGCGGACCTCGCGACCCGCAGCGGGTACTGGCTGGGCCAGCAGGGCCGGATCACGCAGCCGATGCTGCTGCCGGAGGGCGGCGAGCGGTACGAGCCGGTGAGCTGGGAGCGGGCGTTCGCGGTCATCGCGGAGGAACTGCGCGCCCTGGGCTCGCCGGACGAGGCGCTCTTCTACACCTCGGGGCGGACGAGCAACGAGGCGGCGTTCCTGCTGCAGCTCTTCGCCCGCGAGTTCGGCACGAACAACCTGCCGGACTGCTCCAACATGTGCCACGAGTCCTCGGGCTCGGCGCTGACGGAGACGATCGGCATCGGCAAGGGCAGCGTCTCCCTGGAGGACCTGCACCGGGCGGACCTGATCATCGTGGCCGGGCAGAACCCGGGGACGAACCATCCGCGGATGCTCTCGGCCCTGGAGAAGGCGAAGGCCGCGGGCGCGCGGATCATCTCGGTGAACCCGCTGCCGGAGGCGGGCCTGGAGCGCTTCAAGAACCCGCAGACCCCGCAGGGCATGCTCAGGGGCGCGGCGCTCACGGACCTGTTCCTGCAGATCCGGATCGGCGGCGACCAGGCGCTGTTCCGGCTGCTCAACAAGCTGGTCCTGGAGACGGCCGGGGCGGTCGACGAGGACTTCGTACGGGAACACACCCATGGGTACGAGGAGTTCGCGGCGGCGGCGAAGGCGGCCGACTGGGACGAGACGCTCGCCGCGACCGGTCTGAGCCGCCCGGAGATCGAGCGGGCCCTGGAGATGGTACTCGCCTCGGAGCGGACGATCGTCTGCTGGGCGATGGGCCTCACCCAGCACAAGCACTCCGTGCCGACGATCCGCGAGGTGGTCAACTTCCTGCTGCTCCGCGGGAACATCGGGCGGCCGGGCGCCGGGGTGTGCCCGGTGCGCGGCCATTCGAACGTGCAGGGCGACCGCACGATGGGCATCTTCGAGCGCCCGGCGCCCGCGTTCCTCGACGCCCTGGACAAGGAGTTCGGGATCGTCTCGCCGCGCCACCACGGCTTCGACGTGGTGCGCTCGATCCAGGCGCTGCGCGACGGCGAGGCGAAGGTGTTCTTCGCGATGGGCGGCAACTTCGTGGGGGCGACGCCCGACACGGAGGTGACGGAGGCGGCGATGCGGAACGCGCGCCTGACCGTGCACGTCTCGACGAAGCTGAACCGCTCGCACGCGGTGACGGGCACGCGCGCGCTGATCCTGCCGACGCTCGGCCGCACCGACAAGGACGTGCAGAAGAGCACTCTCGGTGGAAAAAGCACAGTGCAGTTCGTCACGGTCGAGGACTCGATGAGCCTGGTGCACGCCTCCCGGGGCAACCTGCCGCCGGCGAGCCCGCACCTGCTGTCCGAGCCGGCGATCGTGGCGCGGATGGCGCGGGCGGTGCTCGGCGAGGCGTCGGCCACGCCCTGGGAGGAGTTCGAGGCGGACTACGCCCGGATCCGGGACCGCATCGCGCGCGTGGTGCCCGGTTTCCAGGACTTCAACGCCCGTCTCGCGGCGAACCCGGGCGGCTTCGCGCTGCCGCACGGGCCGCGCGACGAGCGCCGCTTCCCCACGAAGACCGGCAAGGCCAACTTCACGGCCGCCCCCGTCGAGTACCCGAGGGTGCCCGAGGGCCGGCTGCTGCTGCAGACGCTGCGCTCGCACGACCAGTACAACACCACGATCTACGGTCTCGACGACCGCTACCGGGGGATCAAGGGCGGCCGCCGGGTGGTGCTCGTGCACCCCGAGGACGCGGCGGCGTTCGGCCTCGCGGACGGGGCGTACGCGGATCTGGTGAGCGAGTGGACGGACGGCACCGAGCGGCGGGCGCCCGGCTTCCGGGTCGTGCACTACCCGACGTCCCGGGGCTGCGCGGCGGCCTACTACCCGGAGACGAACGTCCTGGTGCCGCTGGAGTCCACGGCGGACATCAGCAACACCCCCGCCAGCAAGTCCGTGATCGTGCGTCTGGAACAATCGCAGTCCGCCTAAGCGTTTGCTCAGGCGACCACGATGCGACAAGCAGCCGTACGAAGACGAACGGAGCCGGGCCCATGGGTGAGCAGCAGCACGTGAAGTTCCCGCAGGAGGTCATCGACGAGTACGCGGCGCTCGGCGTCGACCTCCCGGCCCTCTTCTCGGCCGGGCACCTCGGGAACCGGATGGGCGTGCAGATCCTGGAGGCCTCGGCCGAGAAGGTCGTCGGCACCATGCCGGTGGAGGGCAACACCCAGCCGTACGGGCTGCTGCACGGCGGCGCGTCCGCGGTGCTCGCCGAGACGCTGGGCTCCATCGGCTCGATGCTGCACGGCGGGGTCTCGAAGATCGCCGTCGGCGTCGACCTGAACTGCACCCACCACCGCGGGGTGCGCAGCGGTCTGGTCACGGGTGTGGCGACCCCGGTCCACCGCGGGCGGACCACCGCCACGTACGAGATCGTGATCAGCGACGAGCAGGGCAAGCGGGTGTGCTCGGCCCGGCTGACCTGCCTGCTCCGCGAGATCACGGCGAAGGACGCGGGCGACCTGCCGACGGCGGGTCACGCGGAGGCCTGACCGGATCGGACCGCACCGAGCGGTCCGCGCCGGCCCCCGAGTGGACACCAACGGCGCGGCGCGAGACGGTTCACCGTCTCGCG
>NZ_JBSHDU010000159.1:0-5802 GCF_053616475.1 Streptomyces sp. NPDC055815
CCTCCACTGGTGCCGGCCGGGGCAGGCCGCTGAGGGAGGCGCGGCCGGGCGGGCCGTTGGCGAGGCGCCGGCCGGGCGGGCCGCCGGGGAGGCGCGGTGGTCAGCCGCGCCCGAAGCGGAAGCCCACTCCCCGGATCGTGATCACCCAGTCGCTCGCGCCGAGCTTGTGGCGCAGGCTGCTGACATGCGTGTCGACGGTCCGCCGCGACCAGGAGTCGCCCCACACCTGCTGCATCAGCTGCTTGCGGGGGATGACCGTGTCGGGGTGGGAGGCGAGCACGTTGAGCAGGTCGAACTCCTTGCGCGTGAGGTCGACGTCCCTGCCGTCGAGGGTCACCCGCCGCGCCGCGACGTCGATGTGCAGCGGGCCCCTGGTGACCGCCCGGGCGGCGGCGGTGCTCGGGCGGGTCCTGCGCATGACGGCTTCCATACGGGCCATCAGTTCGCGGAAGCCGTAGGGCTTCACGAGGTAGTGGTCCGCGCCGGCCTGGAGTCCGAGGACGCGGTCGAGCTCGCTCCCCCGGCCCGTCACGGCGATCACCGGGACGTCGCAGGCGGCGCGGATTCCCCGGCAGACCTCCAGGCCGTCGAGGTCCGGCAGCTCCAGGTCGATGAGGACGAGGTCGACCTCGTCGTAGACCTGGAGGGCCGCACCGCCGGTGGCCACCCGGCTGACCTCGTGGCCGTGCCGCCTGAGCCCCTGGACGAGGCCTTCCGCTTCCGGGCCGCAGCTCTCCACGACCAGGACGCGCCACCCGGGCGTGACGGCCGGGCGGCCTCTCACCGATGTGTCGACGATCACGCCCGCCGCACTCGCTCTACCCGCGATTCGCGGGGCAGGTATATGAGGCTCCTTCAGTTCCAATGAGGTCCGACTCACGGTTCCCCCTAGCACCAAGTCGCTCGGCCCCGGGGGCCGTGGGGTACCCCCGGGGTTGCCGGATCCGTAGGGAACCGGCAACGGAACGCTACAAACCGCTGAGCCGGTTTGTCAAAGGTCACCCACTACCACGACGGGCGAAATCTTCCGAGAGTTTCGGACCAGAAAATTGACACCTGCTTGACATTGTGATGAACGAAATCAAGCAGATAGAGGATGTATGTCCGCTTTTCTGGGCACCCGCCGGTGTCATGACCGCATACAGAAACAGCCGCCATACAAGTCGAGGCCCTATCGGGAAACCGCCGCGCCGGTTTGTTAATGGCCGCGTCACTTCTGGTTTACGGGGCCGAAGAGCCCGGGCGGCCTACCGAAACCTCGTACAATACCAAGCAGTCGGTTTAAAGTCGTCGGGTGGTGCGGCGCGACGGGGCGCAGGCCGCTGCCGCTGAGACGCATGGTGCTACTGGAGCCATTGGTGACCAAACAAGAGCGGGCCACACGGACCCGCGACGCGCTGATCAAGTCGGCGGCCAGGGAATTCGACCGGCACGGCTACGCCCTGGCCAAATTGTCCGCGATCAGCTCGGGAGCGGGCGTGAGCCCCGGCGCGCTCCACTTCCACTTCGAGAACAAGGCGGCCGTCGCCGGTGCCGTCGAGGGCGCGGCCTGCACCGCCCTGCGCAGGACCGCCCGGATCGTGTACGGACAACGGTCGAACGCCCTGCAGAACCTCGCCGACACCTCGCACGCCCTGGCGCGGCTGCTCCGTGACGACATCGTCGTCCGCGCCGGTTTCCGGCTCAGCTGCGCCGACGACGCCCGTACGGAGCTCAATCTGCGCCAGGAGTGGCAGAGCTGCGTCCAGCAGCGGCTCGCGGAGGCGGCCGACGAGGGCCTGCTCGCCCCCGGCCTCGGGCGTCGGCAGGACCTCGCCCGCACGATCGTCGCGGCCACGATCGGCCTGGAGGCCCTGTGGCGGGACAACGGCGAATGGCTCTCCCCCAAGACCGTCACCGGTCTGTGGCGCACCTTGCTGCCGATGCTGGCGGGCCCCGAGGTGCTCGCCGGACTCGATCCGTCCGGCACCTCCGTGATCGTCACCACGCCCGCCCCCGTCGGCTGAGGCCACGGCGGGCGGCGGCCGGCGGGGCGTCAGAGCCAGCTGCCGCCCGTCGCGTCCACGCACTGGCCCGTGATCCAGCGCGCGTCGTCGGAGGCGAGGAAGCCGACGACGTCCGCGATGTCGGCCGGCGCGCCGAGCCGGTTGAAGACCGAGTAGGACGCGAGGGCTGCGGTCGCCTCCGGGGTCGTGCGCCGCCGGGCGTTCATGTCCGTCGCCACATAGCCGGGGGTCACGGCGTTGACCGTGATCCCCCGGGGCCCCAGTTCCTTGGCGAGGGCCAAGGTCATCGTGTCGATGGCCCCCTTGGTCATCGCGTACGTGACGGAGTCCGGGAAGGCGTGCTTCGTTGCCGCCGAGGAGATGTTGACGATCCGGCCACCGTCGCGCAGCCGGTCCAGACCCCGCTGGATGAGGAAGAGCGGGGCCTTGACGTTGATCGCGAAAAGTCGGTCGAAGACCTCGGTGGTCAGCTGGTGGATACGGCCCGAGCCGCTCGCCGCCGCGTTGTTGACGAGGATGTCGAACCCGGGACCGGCGCCCTGCTCCGCGAGACCCGCGTCGAGCGCGGCGTAGAACGTGTCCACGGCGTCCGGCTCCGCGAGTTCCGCGCGGAAGGGGAAGGCCCGGCCGCCCGCCTCCTCGATGATCTTCACGGTCTCACGGGCGGCCGCCTCGTTGGTGCCGTAGTGCACGGCCACCAGGGCTCCGTCGCCGGCGAGCCGCTCGGCGATACCTCTTCCGATGCCGCGGCTCGCGCCCGTGACGATTGCGGTCCTGCCGGCCAGCCGGGACATGTCGGTCGTGCCTTCTTTCGCTTCGAGTTCGGTGACGGTACTTCGTCAGGAATGGCCGAGGGAATCCCGGTACCAGGGCAGGTGGTCCGCGATCGTCGCGGCGAAGCCCGGCCCCGGGTCGCAGCCCCAGTCCCGCCAGGGGCGGTCGTCCTCGAACCAGTGGTCACTGGCGAGCATGGCCAGGTGGTGCTGCGCGAAGGGAAGGTCCGCGAGCAGCGCGCGGGCCTCGGCGATGTCCACCGCCGGCCCGCGGGCCCCGGCCCCCTCGCCCACGAGGGCCTCTCCGGCCGCGAGCAGCTCCGCGACCGGGACCGGCTCCGGGTGGTTCACATAGGAGGGGCCCGGCTGGGTCCGCGGGGAGAGCGCCGCGCCGAGCAGCGCCCGCGCCAGGCTGTCCACGTCGATGAGGGAGTGCAGCGAGGAGCCCCCGTCGAGCGGGCCCGGCAGCGCGGCGAGCAGCCGGACGATGCCCGGCATCAGCTGCCGGTCGCCCGTGCCGTACACGAGGTGGGGCCGCAGGACGGTGCCACCCGCGTCCAGGACGTACCGCTCCCCCGCCGCCCGGGTGCGGCTGGTCGCCGAGCCCGGGGCGAGCGGCAGGGTGCCGGGGGCCGCCGCGCGGAAGGGCCCGCGGCCGTGGACGGAGGCGGTGCTCAGCGAGACGATCCGGGTCACCCCGGCGCGTACGGCCGCGTCGACCAGGGCCCGGGTGCCCTCGTCGTTGACGGCGCGGGCCGTCTCCTCGTCCCCGCCGATCGCGGAGGCGCAGTTGATCAGTAGGTCGACGCCCTCGCAGGCGCGGCGCAGCGAGCCGGGGTCACGGAGGTCGCCGGTGACGGTCTCCAGACCCGGACCGGCGGGCAGGGGGAGCGGGCGCCGGGCCAGAAGCCTGAGGTGTCCCAGGTCCGCCCGGTGCGTGGCCGTCGCCGCCACTCGGCCGCCGATGAATCCGGTCGTGCCGGTGATCAGAATGCGAGGGCCCATCTTTCCTGTCCGGTTCAGCCCGCCAGGCGGCTGTCGAGGCCGCCGCCGACCACCGCCAGGTGCCGGGTCGGGGAAGTGAGCGTGCAGAGGAACACGGACCGGTCGTCCTGCCGACCTTCGACCCTGACGGTGGTCACCGAGCGGTCGCGGTTGGGGACGGTCTCGGCCTCGATCCAGCAGGGGCTGTCCAGCTCGGCGTAGCGCGAGAACGAGCTGTCCATGACGGTCGGCAGGAAGGTGCCGGTGCCGAGCATCGCCGTCGCCGCTTGCCGAGCGGCTTCGAGGAGCACCATCCCCGGTATGTGATCGTTCGGGCGCCGGAAGAGGGTGGTGTGGCCGGTGTTGATCCGCAGCTGCCACTGGCCGGGGCGGGTGCCCGGGGCGAGGACGACGTCCTTGGAGTGGTCACGGCCGACCAGGTACGGGGCGACACCCGGGATGAGAGGAACCGGCCTGCCGAGTACTGCCATCCGCTCGCCGCGGATCCGCCGGTACGCCAGGGCCGAGGTGCAGCGGGCCTCGGCGTTGCCCGTGGCGAGGTAACGGCCGTCACGGGTGAGGACCAGGGTGGTGCGCAGGTTGCGGAGGCTGCCGCGGCGGCTGTCGACATCGGAGACGATGACGTCGACGGTGACGTCCGAGGAGAGGCCGCTGACGGCGAGCGCCTCGGCGTCGGCCGTGTAGCGGATGCCCCACATGACGAACTGATCCTCGACGGGTACCCCGAATTCGGCATGAGCGAGGAGCATGGTGGTCTGGCGTATCGTCTCGGCCACCAGGACGGGGTCGTGGCGGTCCCCTGCCACGGGAGAGAAGAAGGGATGTGCGGCAGGCCAGCGCGCGGAGACGGAGAACCGGTTCTCCGTCAACTGGGTCCAGCCCGTGGGGATGATGTCCGCGGGATCCGCTCGGTGAACGAACTCCCCGGGGACGCATGTCGTCGGTCCTCGAAAGTTCTGATCCATGGATCCCCCTAGCATCCCCGCGCCTATGGGCGGCGCGTCCGCCCGGCCTAGAATACGTACAGCCCGGTTTTCTTTTCAATGCTTCACGTCACACCATGAGCACAGACAGCGATACAGCGGGAGGCGCCTTGGCGCAGCAAGCGCGTGCAATCAGGACCCGACGGGCCATCCTGGAGTCGGCCGCGACCGTCTTCGCGGAGCGCGGATACGAGCGGACGACCATCGGGGAGATCCTGGTGCGCGCCGGGGTGACCAAGGGGGCGCTGTATTTCCACTTTGCTTCCAAAGAAGATCTCGCCCTCGGCGTGCTCGACGCACAGATGCTGGACGAACCGCTGAGCCCTCAGCCCATCAAGCTCCAGGAGCTCGCGGACCAGGCCTTTCTGCTCGCCCACCGGCTGCAGCACGACGCGCTCGTGCGGGCGAGTGTGGCGCTGGCCCTGGACAGTGGCGCCGTCAGCGTTGACCGGGCTGCCCCGTTCCGGGCGTGGATCGATCAGCTGTCGGAGATCCTGACGGTCGCGAAGGCGCAGGGAGAGATCCTCGTCCACGTGGACGTGACGGACACGGCCGAGCTCTTCTCGGGCGCCTACGCGGGCATCCAGACCATGTCCCAGATCCTGTGCGATCGCAATGATCTGACCCACAGGGTGTCGGTTCTCCTGCGGTATCTGCTGCCGAGCATCTGCACGCCGGCCCTGCTGAGCAGCCTCGACATGAGCGAGGGACGCGCCCGGCAGCTGGCCGCGGAGTACGACGCCAGCAAGCTCCGCCGCGAGGCCTGATACCGCGCGTACACCGCGCGTTAACAAAACCGACCATCCGGTCCCCTGAGCGCCCCGACGCGGAACAGCGTCGGGGCGCTCTGGCGTCATGGCACTGAGTGTGTTTTGCTGAGGGTACTCAGTGCCACAAGCGTCTAGGGGAGCTCCACATCATGGGTAAGGACTTCGACCTGTACCGGCCTTCCGAGGAGCACGACATGCTCCGCGAGTCGGTGCGTGCCCTCGCGGAGGCGAAGATCGTGCCGTTCGCGGCGGCGGTGGACGAGGA
>NZ_JBSHDU010000160.1:0-5603 GCF_053616475.1 Streptomyces sp. NPDC055815
CGTCAGAAGAGTCAGAAGAGGCTGCCCAGGAAACTTGTCACAGTGTCCAGGAAGCTACTCGAATCCGACGACGACGAGGAGGACGAGGACGAGGACTGCGACGGCGCCTTGGGGTCGGCGAGGTCGATCGTCTCCGTCCAGTAGAGGTTCTGCTCCCGCGAGCTGAACCGCCCCGATTCGTAATGCTTGAGGAGCGGCTCGGCGATGTTGTCGCGCCACCAGTCGCTGTACCCGCCGAGCTCCGGAGCGATATGCGTCCCGGAGTCCATGTCACTGGTGTTCTTCACATGGAACTGAACGGTCGCCGTTCCCGCCTCCTTGTCCACCGACTGGACCGTGTAGTCCATGGTGTAGGAGCCGAGGAACGCCGCGGACAGGTTGGACGTGAAGTCCAGGGCCAGGGTCTTGGAGTTCAGCGAGTGATTCAGACCGAGGTTGTAGGTGACACCCTTGTCATCGGTCCACTGCTTGACCGGGGCACCCATGTTGTAGTTGCCGATGTTGATGTTGTCGGCCGCGATCTCCCGCACACGCTGGACGTGGTAGTGGTCCATGAGCGACTGCGTGACGGCGTCGTTTCCGCCGAACGTCCGGCTCTTGGGCCCGGTGCCGGCGACCCACTCGAATCCCAGGTCCACCGCATTGGGGTTGCTGGGCGTTCCGAAGCAGCTGGGGCAGTGCTCCCGAAGGACCGGCTCCGCGGCGAGCACGGGGGCGGCAAGCGCGTCGAAGGTGTTCTCGACGGCGCCGACGTAGGCGGAGGCGAAGTTGTCGTCCCAGGGGCAGAAGTTCTTCCCCTCGCACCAGTTCGACCAGTGACCGTCGATCTCGACGCCGCTGATCGGGTTGCCTCCGGTGAAGGCGTACCGGTTCCCGGTGAAGGGATCCGAGCCGAGCCGCATGTCGGCGAGGGCGCCGTTGTACATGTCCCGGCTGGTGAAGCGGTTCAGGCCGGGGCTGTAGTCACGGAAGCCCATGTCGTACGTGCCGCTCGCGGCGTCCCAGCGCTTGCCGTTGAAGCGGTAGGGGTTGTACGCCTCCTTGTCGGGCTGCGCCGTGTCGGGCTTGTCGATGCCGGTGAACTCGGCGTCGTTGTTGGTGCCGTAGGCGGTGTAGCCGTAGGTGGACTTGGTGTCACCGGTGGTGTCGGTGAGGGTCTCGACGTCGCTGTGGCCGTTGTAGCCGTAGACGCCGAGCTCCTCGGAGCCGTCGGTGTTCTTCTTCAGCTGCGTGAGGCGCTCGCCCCACGGGCTGTACTGGTAGGACTTGGTGACCGCGCCGGCGACCGCCTCGTTCAGGACCTCGCTGGAGGTGCCGAGGTAGTTGAAGTCGGTGGTCTTGCCGCCCTCCGTCTTGGACGCCGTGCGGTCCAGCGGGTCGAAGACGTAGGTGGTCGTCTTCGTCGTGACCCCGTCGGTCTGCAGCTTGGCGTTCTTGACCACGTGGTCGAAACCGTCGTAGTCCCGGTCCTCGACCACCTTGCCGCCGGCGACGACCGTGTCCAGTCGGCCGTACGGGTCGTAGTGGTAGTTGTTGGTCGCGGCACCGATGCTGGAGCTCAGGAGCCGGTTGCGGTCGTAGGTGTAGTTGGTCGTGACGTTCTTGATCGTCTGGGTGACGACGTTGGCGTTGTTGTCGTGGACGTAGGTCTCGGTGCCCGCGCCGGTACCCGTCTTCACGGACTGGGCGAGCCGGTTGACCGGGTCGTACGTGAAGTCCGTGGTGGAGTTCAGGTACGCGCCGTGGCTGTCGGCGTTCATCTTGGACGCGACGTCCTGCGCCTGGTTGCCGTTGGCGTCGTAGGTGTAGGTGTGCGAGGAGACCAGGGTGGCGTTGGGCTTCTTCTCGGTCTGGCTCTTCAGCGCCGCGTTCAGGTAGTAGGTGTAGTCGACCGTGTTGCCGTTGGCCTTGGTCTCCTTCAGCCGCAGGCCGCGGTCGGTGTAGGTGTAGTCGGTGACCTTCGGCGAGGCGTCCGAGACGGACTTGCCGACCTTCACCGTCTTGACCAGCTCACGCGCGTCGTAGAAGTACTGCGCGTACTGGTCCGGGTGGCTCGTCGTCGCCTTCTGGCCGTTGGCGTCGTAGGTGAACGACGTGGCCTTCTTCTCGACGCCGGCCAGGGACTCGCTGACCTTCTGGACCTGGTTGAGGCCGGTGTAGGTCATCGAGTACGTGTCGATCTTGGCACCCGAGGAGGTGTCCGTGATCGACGTGAGGTTGCCGTTGAGGTCGTACGAGTAGGTGAAGTTCTTCTTCTCGTTGTCCGTCTCGGTGACCGTACGGACGATCTTCACCGCGTCGGCGACGACCTTGCCGGAGGCGTCGGTCGCCAGGGCGATCTTGGACGCGATGCCCTGCTTGAAGGTGAACGCGCCCAGCGAGACCCAGGTGCCGCCACCGGTGGTCTGGTTGACCGTCTTGTCGGTGGTGCCGGCGTCGTGGGTGACGGTGTACTTCGCCGCGGTGGAGGCGCCCGAGGTCGTCGGGTACTTCACGTAGGCGGTGTAGCTGCCGTCCTGCGGGACGTTCAGCGTCCAGGTGAACGTGTCCGTCGACGTGCCCGCCGCGTGGGTGCGGTGGTCGTAGCCCTGCTGGCCGGTGGCCGAGGCCGTGGCCCAGGTGCCGGTCACCGCCGTGGTCTGGGTGTCGGAGTTGTCCGCCACCACCACGTGCGCGCCGACCGGGATGCCGTCGTCGGAACGGGACTGGATGCTGCCGTCGGGGTAGTACGCCCAGCCCTGGGTCCGCGAGGTGGAACCACCGGCGGAGGTGAGGGTGCGCGAGACCTGCTGGCCCATCGTGTTGTAGCCGTAGGAGGTGACGATGTCCCACGGGTCGGTGGACGTCTTGGCCCAGCCGTTGTCGAAGTAGGTGTAGTCGGTGTCGTTGCGGACCGTCTGCCCCGCCGACGGCGGCGCGGAGACCCGCGAGACGCGGCCGACCACGTCGTAGGTCGTCTGGGTGTAGACGTTGGGGTCGTTGTAGCGCGCGTCCGCCGGGTCGTACGGCTGGTACCGCTTGACCGGACGGTTGAGCTTGTCGTACTCGGTGCGGGTGGTGAAGTCGTCCACGGCCGCGGTGGCGGTGCCACGCGGGGTGATCACCTTGGTGGGGTTGCCCATCTGGTCGTACTCGTACTTCGTGGTGCGGATGACACCGGTCGAGTACGGGACCCGCTGCTCGATCGTCTTGCCGCGCTGGTCGTAGACGACCTCGCTGGTGTTGCCCTCCTTGTCGGTGCTCCTGACGACCAGCGAGTCCTTGTCGTACTCGCTCGTGCTGAACTTGCCCGCCGCGTCGGTGACCTTGGTGACGCGGTGGTTGAGGTCGAAGGTGGTCTTGGTGGTGTAGTCGGTCGTGTCGGCGGTCGCGTTCTTCTTCGGGTCGATGACCGTGACCGCGTTGCCGACGTTGTCGTACTCGTAGGAGACCTTGTCGCCCTGGGCGTTGACCACCGCCATGAGCTGGTAGATCTCGTCGTACGTGTTGGTGGTGACGTAGTCGTCCGGGACGGAGGTCGTCGCCACGCCCTTGGGCTCGGTCGTGGTCTTGAGGTTGCCGACCTTGTCGTAGGTGTAGCGGGTCGTGCGACCGCTCAGGTTGTTGTCCGGGCCGGTCGACTCGGTCACCTGGTCCGCGGAGTCGTAGACCGCGGTGGTCACGACGCCGTCCGGGGCGGTGCTGGCGGTGATGTTGTCGTTGGCGTCGTACACGGGAGCCGGGGTGGTGATGAACAGCCCCTGCGCCTGGTCCTTGGGCACCTTGTTGGCCAGCGGACGCTTGTAGACGTCGTAGGCCTGGGTGGTGGTGGTGCCCAGCGTGTCGGTCACCGAGGTGACCTGGCCGCGCTCGTCGTAGACGAACGAGGTGGCGTGGTTCTCCGCGTCGTTGATCGTCTTGGGGTAGCCCATGACGTCGAAGTCGGAGTTGACCGTCGAGTTGCCGTTGGCGTCGGTGGCCTTGGTGAGCTGACCGTAGACGTCGTACTCGTACTTGGTGGTGTAGTCGTCCGGCACCGAGGTGGTGGCGGCGCCCATCGGGTCCGTGACCGTCTTCAGGTTGCCGAAGGCGTCATAGCCGAACTGCCACTTGCGGCCCTCGGGGGACGTCTTGGTGGCCAGGTCGGCCGAGAAGCCGTCCGCACGGGTCAGGTACGTGTAGACCGTCCCCGCGGTGCCGTTCTTGTTGGCCTCCGCGTCCTTCATCGTCAGCGGGTTGCCGGTCTTCGGGTCGTACGTCCAGGTGGTCTGGGCGCCGTTCGCCTCCTTCTGCAGGATGACGTTGTTGTCCGCGTCCCAGGACATGTCCATGGACTGGGACTTGGCGTTGGTGGCCTTCACCTGGCGGCCGAAGTCGTCCAGGACGTAGTCCGTGGAGTGCGACTCGGAGTCCGTGACCTTGGTGTCGGTGAAGCTCGGGTTCACCGTGTCCGCCTTGTAGGCGAAGGTCGTGTTGTTGTTCAGGCGGTCCGTGATGGTCTTGGTCCACCAGTGGTACTTCGGGTCGTCACCGGCCTGCGGGGCGTAGTAGGCCAGCTTGGTGGCGTTGCCCCGGGGGTCGGTGGCCGCCACCATCTTGACGTTCTTGTTGCCCTGCGTGGCGTCGTAGGTGAACTTGAACACCTTCGGCTGCGAGGAGCCCACACCGTCGGTGATCTGGCCGAGCAGACCCTTGTCGGTGTACCAGAAGTTGATCTTGCGACCGGAGATGTCGGTGACCGACTTGACGTGGTCGTAGATCTTGGAGTTGGTCAGGTTCGAACCCGTGGCGATGGTGCCCGTGTCCGAGACGTACTCGTAGGAGTTGTCGCCCTTCTTGAAGTAGTCCACCGTCAGCGACTGCCGCGACGCGGGGTCGGTGATGTACTTCAGGAACTTCGTGGGCTTGTTGTTGGACTTCCGCTCCTCGTAGGTGAACAGCATGGTGTTGCCGTTCTTGTCCACGGTGGAGGTCATGTAGCCGTCGCAGCCGAACAGGAAGCGCGAGCCGTCGGGACGGGTCATCGTCCAGGCGTCCGGAACCGGGTCCTTCAGCGGGGTGCAGTCCAGACCGGGCTTGGCGGCCAGCTTGTAGTGCACACCGGCCGGCGCCTTCCAGGAGCTCGTGGCCGAGTCCCAGCGGAAGACGTGGGTGGTGCCGTCACCGTCCGGGAGACGGATCTCGGTCGGGTTCGGGTTCGGGTGGAAGTCCAGCGGCGCACCCAGACGGATCGGGCCCGAGGCCTGCATGGACCAGCCGTAGCCGGAGACCGTGTCCGAGGTGTCCAGGCTGTTGTAGGCCATCCGGAAGAACGTGTTCAGACCCCGGCCGGGGTTGTTGATCGCGTTGTACGACCACACGACGTTGCCGGAGGCCATGTTGTTCATCATGCTGGCGCCAGCGCCGGTGTTCTTGCCGGTGTAGCCGTAGAACTTCTCCAGGCCGAGGCTGTTGGAGGTGGGGTCCTCGACGGCGACGTTCTGGGCGAGTCCGGGGATGCCGGAGGTTCCCGAGATCCAGGCGCCCGTGGTCTTGTTGTAGACGTCCCAGGTCAGGACGTAGTCGGTGCGCTTGTTGCCGTTGTCCGAGTTGATCGGGGTCTTGACCTGCGCCTGCAGGCTGAC
>NZ_JBSHDU010000161.1:0-5372 GCF_053616475.1 Streptomyces sp. NPDC055815
GCTCGGCGGAGGCGGTGGCGTCGCGCCCGGCGGGCGGCTCGGCGGGGGCGTCGGCGTCGGCGTCGGCCGGGCCCTCGGGCGCGGGCGTACGGCCCGAGCCCGAGCCGTCGGCACCGGACTGCTGGGCCTCCGGGCCGGGGGCCGGCGCGTCCGCCGGGTCGGCGGCTTCCGGTGCGGCCTCCTCGGCGGCGCCGGGTTCGGCGCCGGCCGGAGCTTCGGTAGCCGTCGGTGCTTCGGCGGTGCCGGGCTTCCGGGCCTCCGGGCCATCGGCCTCCGCCGGGGCCGGGGCCTCCGGCTTGGCGGGTTCGGCGGTGGGGGCCTTGGGGGGTTCCTCGTCGAAGGCCGGGCGGGCGTGGTGCCAGGGGGCGTCCGAGCTGCGGGTACGCGGAGTGGCGGCGGCCGCGCGGGGCGCGGGGCCGTCCGTGTCCGGGGTCTCCGGGGCCGTCTGGCTCGCCGAGCCGTCGGCCGCCGAGCGGGAGCGGCGTGCCGGAGCACCCGGCTCCGGGGTCGTCGCCTGGCTTGCGGAGCCGTCCGCCGCCGTGCGGGAGCGGCGTACCGGAGCACCCGGCTCCGAGGTCGTCGCCTGGCTTGCGGAGCCGTCCGCCGCCGTGCGGGAGCGGCGTACCGGAGCACCCGGTTCCGGGGTTTCCGGTGTCGTGGGGGTCGGCTGGCCGGCCGAGCCCTCCGTGGTCGTGCGGGCTCGGCGGACCGGGCGGTCGCCGGCTGCCGCTCGGGCGGGGCGTTCGCCTGCCGCCGCGCGGGCCGGGCGGGCCGGGGCCGGGGGGAGCTGGCCCTTCAGGGGGCCCCATTCGTTGGGGTCCGGGACGCCCGGCGGGAGCATCTGGCGGCGCTTCGGGCCGCCGCCGTCGTGCGACTCGCCCGGTTCCTTCGCGCCCGGCCACGCCTTGGCGACCCGCGCCGCCAGGACGAAGTCCTTGCGCAGCGGGTGGCCCTCGAAGTTCTCGGGGAGCAGGAGGGGGACGAGGTGCGGGTGGCCCTCGAAGGCCACGCCGAACATCTCGTGGGTCTCGCGTTCGTGCCAGCCCGCGCCCGCGTACACCCCGACAGCCGTCGGGAGGACAGGGGCCTCGTGCGGGACCGTCGTGCGGAGCAGGAGGCGCTTCGGGGTGCCCTCCCCCAGCGCCACCACGTGCGCGCACACGCGGAAGCCCGTGCCCGGCTCGTCGACCGCGCTCAGCCAGTCGAAGTAGGTGCAGCCCAGCTCGTCGCGGGCCGTCGTGAGCGCCGTGAGCCAGGCCGTCGGCGGGACGTCGACCGTCAGGAGGTCGTACGCACGCTCCGCCGTCGCCTCCTCGCCGAAGATCTCCGTCACGGAGTCGGGGAGGGAGTCGTACGTGCTCATGCCTGGCCTCCCGGCGGGGGCGTCAGGGGGCTCGTCAGCTGCGCCACCGAAGGAGTCGTCGTGTACCGCTCCGCCAGGCTCTCGCGGGCGATCTTCTCCTGGAGCTTGAGGATGCCCTGGAGCAGGGCCTCCGGGCGCGGCGGGCAGCCGGGTACGTACACGTCGACGGGGATGATCTGGTCGACGCCCTTGGTGACCGAGTACGAGTCCCAGTACGGGCCGCCGCAGTTCGAGCAGGCGCCGAAGGAGATGACGTACTTCGGCTCGGGCATCTGCTCGTACAGACGCTTCACGGCCGGCGCCATCTTGTCCGTCACCGTGCCCGAGACGATCATCAGGTCGGCCTGGCGCGGTCCCGGCGCGAAGGGGATCACGCCGAGCCGGATGAAGTCGTGCCGGGCCATCGACGCGGCGATGAACTCGATCGCGCAGCAGGCGAGGCCGAAGTTGAAGACCCACAGGCTGTAGCGGCGGCCCCAGTTCAGGACCACCTTCATCGGCTCGGGGGCCAGCCGGGCGAGCGGCCCCAGCTTCGGGGCCGGGAGCGGGGTCACGTCCATGTCAGGACGCCCTTCTTGTATGCGTAGAGCAGCCCCACGGCGAGGAAGCCCAGGAAGACGAACATCTCGACCAGGGTCGTCGCGCCGTAGCCGGGCGCGGCGAAGACCGTCGCCCAGGGGAAGAGGAAGATCGAGTCGACGGCGAAGATCACGTAGAGGAAGGCGTACACGTAGTAGCGGACCTGGGTGTGGGCCCAGCCCTCCCCGACGGGGTCGACACCGCACTCGTAGGTGAGGAGCTTCTCGGGCGTCGGCACGACGGGCCGGAGCAGCCGGCCCGCGCCGAACGCCACGGCGACGAAGAGCACGCCGATGACGGCCAGCAGGCCGACGACGGAGTACGTCTGGAAGTAGTCCGCCGCGTCGGCCGCGACAACGGTCGGTTCCCGCACGTCCGCCCCTCGGTCTCGGTGTCTCATGAGTCACTTCTGTACGGACGCGAGTCTAGGCCCTGCTAAAGGGACCGTAAGCAGTCGCGGGTGCCTTCGTGAGCGCTCCGGCACGTGGGGATAGCCCCCCTCGGGCTCACCCACCTCCCCCATGGCGTCGCGCCCGCCCCGACCGGCAGTCTGGGGAACATGAGCGCCGATCTTGATCCCGTCGAGTCCGCGGAGTCGTCCGACTCCGGCGGCTCCGCCCCCGCCGGCTCCTCCGGCTCCCCCGAGAACCCGCGTCCGCCGCTGCGGTTCGCCTACGGCAGGGAGACCTGGAAGGAGATCGCCTTCCTCCTCACCAACCTCTTCACCGCGCTGGCCGGTTTCGTGTACGCGGTCGTCAGCATCGCCCTCGGTGTGGGCCTCTCGGTGACCGTCGTCGGGCTGCCGCTGCTGGCCCTCGGCCTCGGCGGCGCCCGGCTGATCGGCCGGTCGGAGCGGGCGCGGGCCCGCAGGCTGCTCGGCGTGAAGGTCGCCGAGCCGTCCCCGCTGCCCAAGCACCGCGGCTTCTTCGGCTGGCTGTGGGGATCGCTGAAGGACCCGGTGGCCTGGCGGACCCAGCTGTACGGGCTGATCCGGCTGCCCTGGGGGATCGTGACGTTCACCGTCGCCCTGGTCTCGCTCTTCGTCCTCTGGCCCGTGCTGCCCTTCCTGGCCCGCGGCCTCGCCAACGGCGACCGGGGCATGGTCCGGGGGCTGCTCTCGCCCTCCGACGAGCTGGAGCGGCGGATCGCCGAGCTGGAGTCGGACCGGGGCGTGGTCGTCGACACCGCCGCCGCCGACCTGCGGCGCATCGAACGCGACCTGCACGACGGCGCCCAGGCCCGGCTCGTGGCCCTCGCGATGGGGCTCGGCCTCGCCAAGGAGAAGCTGCTCGAAGACCCGGAGGCCGCCGCGGCGATGGTCGACGAGGCGCACGGCGAGGTGAAGCTCGCCCTCCAGGAGCTGCGGGACCTCGCCCGGGGCATCCACCCGGCCGTCCTCACCGACCGGGGCCTCAGCGCGGCGCTCTCCTCCGTCTCCGCGCGCTGCACGGTGCCGGTGGCGGTGAACGTGGACCTGGCGGAACGGCCGGCGGAGGCGATCGAGGGCATCGCGTACTTCACGGTCTCGGAGCTCCTCCAGAACGTCTCCAAGCACGCGCGTGCCCGGTCCGCCTCCGTGGAGGTCTGGCGGGCGGGCGAGCGGCTGATGCTCCAGGTGCGGGACGACGGGGCCGGCGGGGCGCGCTTCGACGGCGGTACGGGGCTCGCGGGGCTCGCGGAGCGGCTCGGGGCGGTCGACGGGCTGCTGGTCCTGGACTCCCCCGAGGGCGGTCCGACGACGGTCACGGCGGAGCTGCCGTGGCGGTCCCGGCCGGCGGCCCCCTCCGGCAGGTAGGGAAAACCCCCGCCCCCGGACGCCCACCCGCCTCATGGTCCGGCGGGGCGCGGGACGGAACCCTGGAACACGTACCGCCCGCCCCGCCCCTGCCCGCCCCTCCTCGCAGAGAAGGAACACCGTGATGGCCTCCCACCCGCTCCCCGCCGCGATCCGCGCGCCGTTCGAGGCCCGCACCTGGCGCGCCGTGCTCTACGTGCTGATCGGGTTCCCGCTGAGCATCTGCTGGTTCGTGCTCTCCGTCGCCTTCGTGTCGACCGGCGCCGGGCTGCTCATCACCTTCCTCGGCGTGCCGATCCTGGCGGCGGCGCTCGGGACGTGCCGGGGCTTCGGCGCGGTGGAGCGGGCCCGGGCGCGCGGGCTGCTCGGCCTCGACGTCGCCGCGCCGGAGCCGGTGCGCGGGCGGACCGGCGGGGCGTTCTCCTGGATGGGGGCCATGCTGAAGAGCGGCGCGTCCTGGCGGCACCTGCTCTACGCGGTCCTGCACATGCCGTGGGCGGTGTTCTCCTTCTCGGTGACCGTGGCGCTGTGGGCCTGGGGCTGGAGCCTCTTCACCTATCCGCTGTGGCAGTGGGTCTTCCCCACCTGGGTCGGGCAGGACGGGATCCAGCTGTACGGGGACGCCACCCACTCCTTCTACCTCGACGCGCCCTTCGAGATCGCCGTGACCAGCGCCATCGGGCTCGTGTTCGTCCTCATCGGGCCGTGGGTGCTGCGGGGGCTCGTCTCCGTCGACCGGCTCCTCGTCTCCGGGCTCCTGGGCCCGTCCCGGCTCGCCTCGCGCGTCACGGAGCTGGAGTCCGACCGGGGCGTCGTCGTCGACACCGCGGCGGCCGATCTGCGGCGCATCGAGCGCGACCTGCACGACGGGGCGCAGGCCCGGCTGGCCGCGCTCGCCATGGACCTGGGGCTCGCGAAGGAGAAGCTGGCGCGGGACCCGCAGGCGGCGGCGGTACTCGTCGACGAGGCGCACGGCGAGGTGAAGCTGGCCCTCCAGGAGCTGCGGGACCTCGCGCGGGGCATCCACCCGGCCGTCCTCACCGACCGCGGCCTGGACGCGGCGCTCTCCGCGGTGGCCTCCCGGTGCTCGGTCCCGGTGTCCGTGGACGTGGACCTGCCGGCCCGGCCGGTGCCGGCGATCGAGGGCATCGCGTACTTCACCGTCTCGGAACTCCTCCAGAACGTCAGCCGGCACTCGGGGGCGCGGCGGGCGTGGGTGGACGTGTGGCGCACGGAGAACCGGCTGATGCTTCAGGTACGGGACGACGGGGTGGGCGGGGCGGCCGTCGGGCCCGGGTCCGGTCTCGCGGGGCTCGCGGAGCGGGTGGGGGCGGTGGACGGGGTCCTGGCGGTGGACTCGCCGTCGGGCGGCCCGACGACGATCACGGCGGAACTCCCCTGGCGCGCGTAGCCCCCGCCGCCCGTTGCGGGCCCACGCCCTGCGCCGGGGCGGCGCCCCGTTGTGGGCATGCGTTCCGCCGGGGCGGAACGGGTGGGCACAACGGAACGGCGCCCCTGCCGGCGCCAGAGGCTTCCGCGCCTGAACCCGCACCGGATGCACACCGCCACGGCCGGTGCGGGTCGGGGCGCGGAACGCGGAGGCGCCGCGAGAGGGCGCCGTCCCGTGTGCCCACC
>NZ_JBSHDU010000162.1:0-5242 GCF_053616475.1 Streptomyces sp. NPDC055815
GCTCCGGACTACGCCGCAGCGGCGGGTGCGGGTGTCGGGCGGGGGCCGGCGACGGTGCAGGAGGAGATCCTGTGCCAGGCCTTCGCTCAGGTTCTGAACGTGCCCGTGGTCGGCGTCGACGACGACTTCTTCACCCTCGGTGGGCATTCGCTGCTGGCGGTGTCGCTGGTGGAGCTGCTGCGCGGTCGGGGTGTTGCGGTGTCGGTGCGGGCGTTGTTCCAGACGCCGACGCCGGCCGGTCTGGCGCGAGAGGCCGGACCGGACGCGGTCGTGGTGCCGGAGAACCGGATCCCGGCCGGTGCCGGGCGGATCACCCCGGACATGCTGCCGCTGGTCGACCTGAGCGGTGAGGAGGTCGAGCGGATCGTCGCGGCCGTCGACGGCGGCGCGGCCAACATCGCTGACATCTATCCGTTGGCGCCTCTGCAAGAAGGCCTGTTCTTCCACCACCTGCTGCAGGCAGACGGCGATGCGAACGGTTACGCGGCACCGGCCATCATCCAATTTGACTCGCGGCAGCGTCTGGACGCTTGCCTTCGAGCCCTCCAGCGGGTGGTGGACCGGCACGACATCTACCGCACGGCCTTCGTGTGGCAGGGGCTGAGCGAGCCGGTCCAGGTCGTGGCCCGTCACGCGAAACTGCCGGTCACCGAAGTCGCCCTCGACCCGCAAGGTTCCGATGCTGCCGAGCAGTTGATTGCAGCGACTGGGTCGGTGATGGACATCGGACGGGCTCCGCTGATCGATGTGCACATAGCCGCGGAACCTGACGGTCGTGGTCAGTGGCTCGCTGCGCTGCGCCTGCATCATCTGGTGCAGGACCGCACCGCTCAGGACGTGCTGCTGGAGGAGATGGACGCGTTCCTGTCGGGGCGGGAGGATGCGCTGCCCGAGCCGCTGCCGTTCCGCAACTTCGTGGCGCAGGCACGCCTCGGCGTCACCCGTGCGGAGCACGAGGCCTACTTCGCGGGCCTGCTCGGCGACGTGACCGAGACCACCGCCCCGTACGGCCTGCTCGATGTGCACGGTGACGGCAGCGGCGTGGTGCGCTCGCATCTGGGTGTCGAGGAGGAGCTCGGCCAGCGGGTGCGGGAGGTGGCCCGCTCTCTGGGGCTCAGCACGGCTTTGATGTTCCACCTGGCGTGGGCCCGGGTCCTCGCAACGGTCAGCGGCCGGGACGACGTGGTGTTCGGCACCGTGTTGCTCGGGCGGATGAACGCGGGTGCCGGCGCGGACCGGGTGCCGGGCCTGTTCATCAACACGCTCCCGGTGCGGGTACGGGTCGGTGCTGAGGGCGTGGGCCAGGCGCTGGAGAGCGTGCGAAATCAGCTGGCCGAACTCCTGGTGCACGAGCACGCGCCGCTGACCCTCGCCCAGCAGGCCAGCGGGATGCCGGGCGGCAGCCCGCTGTTCACCTCGATCTTCAACTACCGGCACAGCAGGCGCCCCGCCACCAAGGTCGGCCTGGAAGCAGAGACACCGTCCAAGGGCGTCAGGATGCTGCTCTCCCGTGACGCCACCAACTACCCCGTGGCCGTATCGGTCGACCATCGGGACTCCGGGTTCGGGTTGACCGTGGACGCGGTGGGCTCGGTGGACGGTCAGGCGCTCTGCCGTCTGCTGCACACCTGCCTGGACAACCTCGTCACCACCCTGGAAGACCACCCCGACACCCCGCTGACGGCCGTCGACATCATCGGCGAGACCGAGCGGCAGCGGGTGTTGGTGGACTGGAACGACACGCCCGTCTCCCCTGTCGGGGAGTCGGTGTTGGGGATGTTCAGCGCGCAGGTGGCGCGGACGCCGGACGCGGTGGCGGTGGTCCAGGACGGTGTCGAGCTGTCCTACGCGGCCTTGGACGCTCGGGCGAATCGGCTGGCTCACTTCCTGCGGGCGCAGGGGGTGGGTGCGGAGTCGCTCGTCGGTCTGTGCCTGCCGCGCGGGGTGGAAACCCTGGTCGGGATGCTGGCGGTGTGGAAGGCAGGGGCTGGGTATCTGCCGGTGGACGTGGGTCAGCCCGCGGAGCGGATCGCGTTCATGCTGGGCGACAGCCGTGCGGTGCTGACGTTGACGACGGAGGAGATCCTGGAAGATCTCCCTGCGGGTCAGCATCGTCTCGTGGCGGTCGACGGAGCACTGGTGAAGGTGCGACTCGCTGAGCTCCCAGACAGCGCGCCTGACGTGGAGGGGTTGCCCGGTCAGGTGGCGTATGTGGTCTATACGTCGGGTTCGACGGGCCGGCCGAAGGGTGTGGCGGTTACCCAGGGTGGGTTGGCGAACTATGTGGGTTCAGTGCCGGCCCGGGTGGCGTTCGACAAGCCGGGTGGCGGGTTCGCGGTGTTGCAGGGCCAGGCGACGGATCTGGGCAACACGACCATCTTCGCCAGTCTCGTGTGCGGGGGTGTACTGCACTTCCTGAGCGAGGACGCGGTGACGGACCCGGCTCTGGTGCGGGAGTACGTGACCGGTCACGGGATCGAGGGTGTGAAGGCGGTGCCTTCCCATGTGGCGGCCTTGGGCGCTTCAGCCGTCGCCTCGGTGGGATCGCTGGTGCTCGGTGGCGAGGCGGCTTCCCCGGCTTTGGTCGCTGAGTTGCTGGCCGGTGGTGGGGAGGTGTTCAACCACTACGGTCCGACGGAGACCACCATCGGTGTCGCCACCGGTGCCCTGTCGGCGGAGGATGCGGCGGCCGGGGTGATTCCGGTGGGCCGACCGGTCGCGAACACCCGCTTCTACGTGCTCGATGAGCATCTGGCGCCGGTGCCGGTGGGCGTCGTGGGAGAGCTGTATGTGGCGGGCGCGCAGTTGGCGCGGGGCTATGTCGGACGGCCGGGCCTGACCGGTGAGCGGTTCGTGGCCTGCCCGTTCGGGTCCGGTGAGCGGATGTACCGGACCGGGGACCGCGCCCGGTGGAGTGCGGACGGCCGGCTGGTGTTTGCCGGTCGTGCCGATGATCAGGTGAAGGTGCGTGGTTTCCGGATCGAGCCGGCTGAGATCGAGGCGGTGCTGGCCACGCATGCGCAGCTCGGGCAGGTTGCGGTGCTCGCGCGGGAGGACGTCCCGGGTGACAAGCGCCTGGTCGCCTACGTCGTACCGGACGAGGTGAAGGACAACGCGTCCGATGGTCTCGTCCGTGACGTACGGGACTTCGCAGCCGCGCAGTTGCCGGAGTACATGGTGCCGTCTGCGGTGGTCGTCCTGAACGGACTGCCGTTGACGGCGAACGGAAAGCTGGACCGCAAGGCACTGCCCGATCCGGAGTACACGAGTGGTGGGGGCCGTGGTCCGGCGACGGAGCAGGAGGAGATCCTCTGCCGGGCGTTCGCCCGGGTCCTGGGCCTGGAGCGGGTCGGGGTGGACGACGACTTCTTCGCGCTCGGTGGGCATTCGCTGCTGGCGACCAGGCTGATCAGCGAAGTACGTGAAGAGCTGCGAACGGAGTTGCCGATCCGCGCGGTCTTCGACGCCCGGACGCCGGCCGGACTCGCGACCCGACTCGCACAGCAAGGTAATAGCCGTCAAAAAGCTAGGCCCGCGCTGCGGCCGATGCGCAGCCAGGAGGAGTCCTGATGATCCCGCTTTCGTTCTCCCAGCGTCGGCTCTGGTTTCTGGCACAGCTGGAGGGGCCGAGCACGACGTACACGAACCCCACCGTGCTGCGGTTCTCCGGCGCGCTCGACCGGGATGCGCTCGAGGCAGCGCTGCGGGATGTGCTGGGACGGCATGAGGTGCTGCGGACCGTGTTCCCGGCGTCCGATGGCGAGCCGTACCAGAGGATCGTTCCGGTCGGTGACACCGGGTTTGAACTGGCTGTCGTGGAGGTGGCTCCGGAGCAGCTGACCGAGACCGTTGAGCGCACCGCGCGCTACGCGTTCGACCTGGCCGCGGAGATCCCGCTGCGGGCCAGCCTGCTCGTCGTGGGCCCGGATGAGTACGTGCTGGTCGTGGTGGTGCACCACATCGCGTGGGATGCCTGGTCCGCCGGGCCGTTGGCGCGCGATGTGTCGGTGGCCTACGAGGCCCGTCGTGCCGGCCGGGAGCCCGGGTGGGAAGCGCTGCCGGTGCAGTACGCCGACTACGCCCTGTGGCAGCGGGAGCTGCTCGGCGACGAGGACGATCCGGACAGTGTGCTGGCACGCCAGGTGGCGTACTGGCGTGAGGCGCTGGACGGGGCCCCGGAAGAGCTGTCGCTTCCGACCGATCGGCCGCGACCGGCGGTGCGTTCCTATCGCGGACACCAGGCGGAGCTGGAGATCCCGGCCGCCGTGCACGAACGGCTGGTCGCGGTGGCGCACGAGCGAGGCATGAGCCTCTTCATGGTGCTGCAGGCGGCGCTCGCGGTGACGCTGTCCCGGCTCGGTGCCGGTACGGACATCCCGATCGGCGCGGCCATCGCCGGACGCACGGACAAGGCGCTGCACGATCTGGTCGGCTTCTTCGTCAACACGCTGGTCATCCGTACCGACCTCTCGGGCGACCCGACGCTGGCCGAGGTACTGGACCAGGTCCGGGAGACGAGCATCGGTGCGTTCGAGCACCAGGACGTGCCGTTCGAGCGGCTGGTGGAGGAGCTGGCCCCGGCGCGTTCCATGGCGCGGCATCCGCTGTTCCAGGTGATGCTGACCCTGCAGAACGCCGGTACCGCAAAGCTGGATCTGTCCGGCCTACGGGCTTCCCGCATGGCCGGGAGTGCTCCCGCGGCCAAATTCGACCTGGAGATCACCGCTAGCGAGCTCCATGGTGACGACGGAGCGCCCGCAGGTGTACGGGGTGTGATCACGGGGGCGGCCGATCTGTTCGATGCGGAGACGGCCGGCCAGCTTGCGAAGCGCTGGGTTCGTGTGGTGTCGGCCCTGGCTGAGGATCTGTCGGTGCGGGTGAGCGCCGTGGAGATTCTTGATGCGGTTGAACGACACCAACTCCTCGCGGAGTGGAACGACACGGCGGTGGCGGTCGAGGCGGCGACCGTGCCCGAGCTGTTCGCGGTGCAGGTGGCGCGGACGCCGGATGCGGTGGCGGTGGTGTGTGAGGGGGTGGAGCTTTCTTACGCTGACCTGGATGCCCGGGCGAATCGATTGGCGCGGCTGCTGGTTGCCGGCGGTGTGGGGCCGGAGAGTGTTGTCGGGTTGGCGTTGCCGCGTTCGGCTGATCTGGTGGTTTCCGTTCTGGCGGTGTTGAAGGCCGGTGCGGCGTATCTGCCGATCGATACGGAGTATCCGGCGGAGCGGATTGCGTTCCTGCT
>NZ_JBSHDU010000163.1:0-5052 GCF_053616475.1 Streptomyces sp. NPDC055815
CTCTTCGTAGGTGAACGTCTGCGTGTTGCCGTTCTTGTCCACCGTGGAGGTCAGGTAGCCGTCGCAGCCGAACACGAAGCGCGTGCCGTCCGGACGCGTCAGCGTCCAGGCGTCCGGGACCGGGTCCTTCAGCGGAGTGCAGTCCAGACCCGGCTTGGCCGTCAGCTTGAAGTGGACGCCCGCGGGGGCCTTCCAGGAGCTCGTGGCCGAGTCCCAGCGGAAGACGTGCGTGGTGCCGTCACCGTCCGGGAGACGGATCTCGGTCGGGTTCGGCTTGGGGTGGAACTCCAGCGGCGCGCCGAGCCGGACCGGACCGGAGACCTGGGCGGACCAGCCGTGGCCGAGGACCGTGTCGGAGGTGTCCAGGCTGTTGTAGGCGAAGCGGACGAAGGTCGTGATGCCGCGGCCGGGGTTGGTGAACGCGTTGTACTGCCAGACGCTGTTGCCGGCCGCCGTGTTGTTCATCAGGGTCGAGCCGGCGCCGGTGTTCTTGCCGGTGTAGCCGTAGAACTTCTCCAGGCCGAGGCTGTTGGAGGTGGGGTCCTCGACGGCCACGTTCTGGGCGAGTCCGGGGATGCCGGAGGTTCCCGAGATCCAGGCGCCCGTCGTCTTGTTGTAGACGTCCCAGGTCAGGACGTAGTCGGTGCGCTTGTTGCCGTTGTCCGAGTTGATCGGGGTCTTGACCTGCGCCTGCAGGCTGACCGAGCCGCCCGGGGCGACGTTCGACGGCAGCGCCGTCTGCACCTGGTTGCCACCGGTGGTCACGTCCGTACCGTCGGGCAGCGCCCACTTGTAGGTCAGGACGTTGTCGGCAGAGGTCCAGGTGGACGCGGTGGTGTTGGTGAGGTTGAAGTCGACCGTGTAGTCACTGTTCGGCGTCATACGGGCCGGGGTCTGCGGCGCGTAGTACGTCGACTCGGTGGTGGAGTCGATGTACGTGACCACGATCCGCGGCGCGAGACGCGGCTCGGTGCCCTCGGAGGACAGGAACAGGGTCCGCTCCTGCGAGGCGGCCTCGTCGGCCATCTTCAGGACGACGCCCTTCTGGGACGCCGGGGTGGTCACCCAGGACTGGGCGAGGGAGGTGACGTTCCAGTCGTGACGGGCCGGGTCGTTGGTCATCGCGCCGGTGTCGGCCGTCACGGCGCCGAAGTCACCGCCGGCGGCCGTCCAGTTCGTGGCGCTGTCGGCCTTGACCCAGGTGGCGGCGGCCTCGTCGAAGTCACGCGTCAGCGGGCGCAGCTCGTACAGGGCGCCGGTGGTGTCCTGGGCGGTCTGGGTGGACCACAGGCGCACGTTGGCGTCCAGGACCCGGGCGGTGGCGGGGATGCCGAGGGCCGGGAACTTCAGCAGTGCGCGGGTGTCGCCGTAGGTGGCGGAGTTGTTGCCCACCGACAGCCAGTTCTTGGGACCGGAGTCGTCGATGGTGTCGTGCGGGAGCGTGGACTGCGTCGAGGACAGGGTGGTGTCCTGGGTCGCGGCGTACACCTTCGTCGTACGGCCGGCCTTGGGCAGGCGTACGAGCTGGGTGGGGGCGGCGACGACCTGTCCGTCCTTCGTCTTGACCGCGACCATGTAGTAGTAGGCGCGGCCGTACGGGTCGGGGTCGTCGGCCTTCGTCGGCGTCGCGGAGGTGTCCGTGAACGACGTCGTACCCGGCGCGACCGGCGCCACGAGAGTGGCGGCGGAGGGGGTGAAGGTCTGGCTGACCGAACGGTGGACCTGGTACTCGACGAGGTCGTCGCCGGTACCGACGGGGTCCTTGTCCTGGTACGTGGACCAGTTCAGCTCGGCGCCGGTGTCGTGGATGGTGGTCGGGGCGGAGAGGTCGACGCCCTGACGGCCGAAGGTGAGGACGAGACGAGGGTAGTTGGCGGTCTCGCCGCCGTACCCGAACTCCGAGCCCTCGTAGCGCGGACCGCCCTTGGGGCCGTTCGCGGACTCGTCACCGGCCTTGATCACGAAACCGTTGTTGACGTTCGTACCGTCGATCCAGGACTGCACGGTCTTGGTGACGGGGAAGGTGTGCCAGGTGTTCAGCTCACCGGGCTGCTTGGTGACCACACCACCCTTGGTGAACCGCACCGCATCGGCGATCACGGAGGTGGTGGTGGAGGCAGGCCCGTCACCAAGAACGATCTTGCCGAGGGTGCCGGCCTTGAAGGGATGGTTGCCCAGCGTCTTCCAGACACCGGCCGTACCGGCCTGCTGGTTGACGGTGTAGGCCTTGCTCCCGCCGTCGTAGGTGACGGTGAACGGCGCGTTCGTCGCACGATCGGAGGCCGGGACGTTGTGCGTCTCGACCTGGTAGACGCCGTCCTCGGGAAGACTCGGCTGCCAGGTGTACGTGTCACCCGCGACCGAATCCTTGTTGTACATGTACGTCTGGTTCACCGCGTACTGCGTGTACGCCGTGTTCCCCGACGCCGGCCACGAACCCACCGCAGCCGTACGACCCGCCTCACCGTTGTCGACGACGACGGCGGTGCCGGACAGCTCACCGGTGAACGTGTTCGCGCTGTTCCAGGTGGCGGTGTCCTCCGACCAGGCCTGCGTGGCGCGGTGCGCCTCCAGCTGGACTTCGGAGTCGCCCGTGGTGTGGTACTGGTCGAACCACAGCTTCAGATCAGCCGAGTCCAGCTTCGTCCCTGCCGGAACGCCCGTGATGGGGAAGCGGATCAGCGCACGCGAAGCACCGGTGCTCGTGTTGCCGACGGACAGACGCCAGTTGTCCTTGTAGTTCGTCGTCGGACCGTCCGAGGAGATCATCACGTCCTGCGCCGTCGTCGGCGTCGGAGCGATCGAGATCGTCGGATCGATGGTGACGGGGTACTGCCGCTCGGGGGCGGCCAGCCACTTCGCGTCCGGCGTGACCGTCAGCGTCCAGCTCTTGCCCGCCCTCGTCAGCTTCTGCTGCACAGCCGAGGTGTAGCCCGAGCCGTAAGGCGCCTTGGCGTCCTTCTTCGCGTCCGTCATGAACGCGGCCGGTATCACCAGAAGCGGATCGGCCCCTTCACCGAAGAAGGAGACGGAGCCGTCCTTGTTCTGCTTCGGCGTTAACCCGCCGGCGTCCAGCGTGAAGGTGAAGGACACCGGACCGGACGGCTTCGCGTCCAGGACGATGTTCTCCTTCACCCGCCCCGGGCCGACTTGGTAGGACAGATCCGCACCGGACACCGCGTCCTTGTACGTGACCGTGTCGCCCTTGGCCACCGGCGCGAGCGTGCCCGCACTCTTCAGCCCGAGCGTCACCGCGTGACCACCGGCCTGGAATCGCAGCAGCCGCTCGGCGTCCGAGCCGAACCAACTGGAAGCGGCATTGGTCGTGTTGGCGAAAGCGAAACCCTGGGCATCGGACGGAACGACCGTCGGGTCGATGCCCTTCCAGGACTTCCCCGCCCGGTACCCGGTCGGCACGGCCGACACCTCGGCCTGCACACGGCCGTCGGACAGCTGCCAGTAGCGGGCGTTCGCCGTCCGCTTCCCGGTCAGCTCAGCGACACGCTTCGCCTTCGGCGCCGCCTTGCCCTTCGGCAGCTTCTCCCGGGACGGCAGCACCGGGGCACCACCGGTCTGCGGTTCCTGGGCGCCGGTTTCTTTCTCGTCGCCCGAGAACCAACCGCTGAAGACTTCGGCAATTCCCTTTTCGTCGCCCTGCGAAACCTGCGCTGCGTAGGCAACTTGTGGCAATGTGCTGCTCGCCAGCGCGGACACGGCGAGGCAGGAGACGAATCTCCCATATCTTACTTTCAAGTCCATCCCTTTCGTTGCGCTCGTCCCGTGTGTGGGAATGAGGGCGCGCTGATGCGGTTCGGCTGGGACGCGCTTGCTCCCACCTGGCACCAGCGGTCGGGATTATTGGGCACGGCGGTGATGGTGTGTCAACCGACCGCACTTTTCGGGCCAGTTGCGTGCAAGAGCCCATGGTGATGGAAGTCGATTCATCGGCTGGTTCGCCCATCGGCGTCGCGATAGGCATGAACCGCCCGGTTCTGAACCGAATGCATTCACCGGAGAGCCCGCGACCGATGGACGAGCTGAGTCTCGCGTGGGGTGGTGTGGGGGCCAAACGCTGCGTCCGCGGTGTCAAGGGACCGCGAAGAATCCCTTCCGGGACGTGCGTTCTGGCTGGTCTGCGCCGAGGATCGGAGCTCGAAGGAGCTGATGATCGGTGACGGCACAGGTTGTGGGGCGGGTCTCGGACGACGCAGGCTGCTCATTCCGTACGAAGGAGACTGGACGATCCCCTTGCGGCGCGCGCCACAGATTCGCGAGGCGTGCCTCCAGGTGTACGGACCGTGCGAAGGGCCCGGCGTCGGCTCGCTGCGGGAGCTGCTGGGGGTGATCGGCGCGTACGGGTGGCGCAGGAGGGGAGTGGAGATCCCCGCGCGTCCTCTCCCGAGCCGTCACGAAACGGCGCCATGGGCGTGCGTCGAACCCCTCGGACCCTCTGCACAGGGCCCGTGCTGGGGAGGTCACCTCGTTGTGGCGCCTTGGGGCGGGATGAACGCGACCCTCCGCGGTCCCCTTGGCCGGCTCCTGCCGGCCGTCGGGGGACCGAGGAGGTCGGCCTCCTGCCTGGTGGGCGACCTCATCGGCCGCTGTTCAGGCCGGAAGGGCGTCGCGCTCAGGAATACGCGATCTTCACCACGGCATCGCCGTTCGCGGCGGCTTCCTTGTAGTACGACGCGACGTCACGGAGGACGGTCGTCAGATAGTGCGCGAACCTCTCCCCGATCTCGTCTCCGAACGCCGACTCCATCGCGCTGAGGCTGTCGTTCACCCGGCGCTCGGGATCGAGGGAGGCGAGGTGGTCCGAGACGCTGCGCACGTCGTCGGGGCGCAGGACGACCAGGACCTCCGTCTCGGTACGCCCCAGGAACGCGCCACCGAGAACGGGCTGATATCCGGCTTCATGGGTGTCCTGCGACCCTCCCGTGAATGCCGCATGGACCACGTCCCACTCCTTGGAGAGGTCGAGAAGGAGTCCGGCTTCCTTTGCCGCGGTGAACCGCTCCTCGTCGGACTTCAGGGGGACATATTCCAGAATGG
>NZ_JBSHDU010000164.1:0-2500 GCF_053616475.1 Streptomyces sp. NPDC055815
TCGGTGAGGACGGCGTCCCCGGCGAAGGCGAGTTCGCCGGTAAGATAATAAAGTTGCTTCAACAAGCGGTAATGATCTTTGAAAACTAAACAAGACAAAACGTACCTGTTAATTCAAAGTTTTAAATAAATCGCACAGCGATGTGCGTAGTCAGTCAAACTACTTTATCGGAGAGTTTGATCCTGGCTCAGGACGAACGCTGGCGGCGTGCCTAATACATGCAAGTCGAGCGGACAGATGGGAGCTTGCTCCCTGATGTTAGCGGCGGACGGGTGAGTAACACGTGGGTAACCTGCCTGTAAGACTGGGATAACTCCGGGAAACCGGGGCTAATACCGGATGCTTGTTTGAACCGCATGGTTCAGACATAAAAGGTGGCTTCGGCTACCACTTACAGATGGACCCGCGGCGCATTAGCTAGTTGGTGAGGTAATGGCTCACCAAGGCAACGATGCGTAGCCGACCTGAGAGGGTGATCGGCCACACTGGGACTGAGACACGGCCCAGACTCCTACGGGAGGCAGCAGTAGGGAATCTTCCGCAATGGACGAAAGTCTGACGGAGCAACGCCGCGTGAGTGATGAAGGTTTTCGGATCGTAAAGCTCTGTTGTTAGGGAAGAACAAGTGCCGTTCAAATAGGGCGGCACCTTGACGGTACCTAACCAGAAAGCCACGGCTAACTACGTGCCAGCAGCCGCGGTAATACGTAGGTGGCAAGCGTTGTCCGGAATTATTGGGCGTAAAGGGCTCGCAGGCGGTTTCTTAAGTCTGATGTGAAAGCCCCCGGCTCAACCGGGGAGGGTCATTGGAAACTGGGGAACTTGAGTGCAGAAGAGGAGAGTGGAATTCCACGTGTAGCGGTGAAATGCGTAGAGATGTGGAGGAACACCAGTGGCGAAGGCGACTCTCTGGTCTGTAACTGACGCTGAGGAGCGAAAGCGTGGGGAGCGAACAGGATTAGATACCCTGGTAGTCCACGCCGTAAACGATGAGTGCTAAGTGTTAGGGGGTTTCCGCCCCTTAGTGCTGCAGCTAACGCATTAAGCACTCCGCCTGGGGAGTACGGTCGCAAGACTGAAACTCAAAGGAATTGACGGGGGCCCGCACAAGCGGTGGAGCATGTGGTTTAATTCGAAGCAACGCGAAGAACCTTACCAGGTCTTGACATCCTCTGACAATCCTAGAGATAGGACGTCCCCTTCGGGGGCAGAGTGACAGGTGGTGCATGGTTGTCGTCAGCTCGTGTCGTGAGATGTTGGGTTAAGTCCCGCAACGAGCGCAACCCTTGATCTTAGTTGCCAGCATTCAGTTGGGCACTCTAAGGTGACTGCCGGTGACAAACCGGAGGAAGGTGGGGATGACGTCAAATCATCATGCCCCTTATGACCTGGGCTACACACGTGCTACAATGGACAGAACAAAGGGCAGCGAAACCGCGAGGTTAAGCCAATCCCACAAATCTGTTCTCAGTTCGGATCGCAGTCTGCAACTCGACTGCGTGAAGCTGGAATCGCTAGTAATCGCGGATCAGCATGCCGCGGTGAATACGTTCCCGGGCCTTGTACACACCGCCCGTCACACCACGAGAGTTTGTAACACCCGAAGTCGGTGAGGTAACCTTTTAGGAGCCAGCCGCCGAAGGTGGGACAGATGATTGGGGTGAAGTCGTAACAAGGTAGCCGTACCGGAAGGTGCGGCTGGATCACCTCCTTTCTAAGGATTTTAACGGAATATAAGACCTTGGGTCTTATAAACAGAACGTTCCCTGTCTTGTTTAGTTTTGAAGGATCATTCCTTCAAAACATAGGAACACCTGCTAAATGCGCCACTTCCTGTGGCAACGCATGTGTTAGCATGTCCTATGCGTTGTTCTTTGAAAACTAGATAACAGAAGTAATTCACATTCAATTAGTAATGCAAGATATCACGTAGTGATTCTTTTTAACGGTTAAGTTAGAAAGGGCGCACGGTGGATGCCTTGGCACTAGGAGCCGATGAAGGACGGGACGAACACCGATATGCTTCGGGGAGCTGTAAGCAAGCTTTGATCCGGAGATTTCCGAATGGGGAAACCCACCACTCGTAATGGAGTGGTATCCATATCTGAATACATAGGATATGAGAAGGCAGACCCGGGGAACTGAAACATCTAAGTACCCGGAGGAAGAGAAAGCAAATGCGATTCCCTGAGTAGCGGCGAGCGAAACGGGATTAGCCCAAACCAAGAGGCTTGCCTCTTGGGGTTGTAGGACACTCTGTACGGAGTTACAAAGGAACGAGGTAGATGAAGAGGTCTGGAAAGGCCCGCCATAGGAGGTAACAGCCCTGTAGTCAAAACTTCGTTCTCTCCTGAGTGGATCCTGAGTACGGCGGAACACGTGAAATTCCGTCGGAATCCGGGAGGACCATCTCCCAAGGCTAAATACTCCCTAGTGACCGATAGTGAACCAGTACCGTGAGGGAAAGGTGAAAAGCACCCCGGAAGGGGAGTGAAAGAGA
>NZ_JBSHDU010000165.1:0-4845 GCF_053616475.1 Streptomyces sp. NPDC055815
GTCCCGCAGAGCCGCCGAAATTCACCCCATCGGGGAGGCGCTCGGAGTGAACGGGGGAGTGTCGGGGGGCGCGTTTTCCCGTGAGCGCCTCCGGGTGATCACCGGCCGCCTACCGTCGACACCATGGGAAGCGGGGACCTGGCGACGCTGGTGCGCATCTGCGATCCGGCGGGCCGGCCACGCGGCACCGGTTTCCTCGCCGACCACCACGGCACGGTCGTCACCAGCCACGAAGCCGTCGACGGGCTCAGCCGCGTCGTCCTGCACGCCCCCGGCGACCGGACCTGGCTCGCCGAGGCCGAGGCCGTCACCGCGCTGCCCGAGAGCGGCCTCGCGCTCGTACGGACCGAAGGACTCGGCGGCCGTCCCCTGCCGCTCGCGACCCGGCCCGAGATCGAACCCGGCACGTACGTGCGGATCGCCGCCCAGGGCTGGCGCGAGGCCCGCGTCCTCGGCCCCGCCTCCGTCACGTACACCGCCGCCGACCGCTTCCACGCCCTCGCCGACGCCCTCGAGCTCGCCATCGGCACCGAAGGCGCCGACGCGCTCCGCCGCGGCGGACCGGCCGCCGGAGGACCCGTCCTCGACACCGTCACCGGCACCGTCCTCGCCGTCCTCGGCACCGCCCTGCGCGGCGACCGCCAGGCCGCCGGATACGCCGTCCCGCTCCGGGCCGCAGGACCGCTCACCGCCCTGCTGCGGCGCAACGCGGCCACCGTCCCCGCCTACGGACCCGACCTCAACCTCGCCGCGATCCTGGAGCTCACCGCCACCTCCACCGGGCCCGTACGCGACCCGGACCCCTGGCCCGAACCCGTCGAACGGCCCGACTGCGTCCGCGAGTTCGCCCGCTTCACGGCCGGCGACACCCCCGTCCTCGCCCTCGTCGGCGCCCCCGGCACCGGGCGCACCACCGCCCTCGCCGCGCTCTGCGCCCGCCGCGCCCGGGGCGTCGCACCCGCGCCCACCGTCCGGCTGCGCGGCGCCGACCTGCGCGCCGAGGACCAGTCGCTCGCCGACGCCGTCGGCCGCGCCCTGCACCAGGCCGGCCGGATCGTCGCCGCCTCCGGCGCGCTCGGCGACACCACCACCGCGACCCCGGAGCGGGCCGCCGCCCTCGCCAGGGACGCGGGCCGCCCGCTCCTCGTCGTCCTCGACGGCCCCGAGGAGATGCCGCCGCTCCTCGCCCACCGGCTCGCCGACTGGACGAAGGCCACCGAGGAGTGGCTCCGCGCCCACCAGGTCCACCTCGTCACCGCCTGCCGCCCCGAGCACTGGGAACAGGCAGGCACGCTCTACACCCCGGGAGCCCTGCACCGCCCGGCGACGGGCCCCGGCGACGGCCTGCCCGCCGCGCTCGCCCTCGGGCCGTACTCCGAGGCGGAGGCCCGGGCCGTACGCGAGGGGTACGGGATCGAGGAGACGGACCTCGCCCCGGCGGACGCCCGGCACCCGCTCGCCCTGCGGCTGCTCGCCGAGGTGCGCGCGGCGCTGCCCGGGGAGGTGCCGGGGCGGCCGGGGCGCGAGGAGATCTTCACCGCCTACCTGGACCTGATGTGCCTGCGGGCCGCCGTGCGGATCGCCGCGGGCTCGCGCCCCCTCCCGCGGGGGACGGCCGTCCGCCGGCTCGCCGCGCGCGTCACCGGCCGGCTCCACGAGGCGGCCCGCCGGTGCCTCGGCCCCGGGCACGGCGTCCTCGACCGTGCCTCCTTCGAAGAGCTCTTCCCCTGGCGCGAGGGCTGGGCCTCGGCGGTCCTCACCGAGGGCCTCCTCGTCCCGGCGGGCTCCGGCTACCGCTTTGCCCACGAGGAACTCGCCGACTGGGTCCAGGCGGCCCACCTGGACCTGGACACGGCGCTCGACGCCCTCGTGCACGGGCGCGACGGGGACCGGGCGGCGGGCCCGGCGGACGCCCTCGCCGAGCTGCCGCCCGTTCCCCGCCATCGGATCGGGCCCGTGCTCCAGGCCTTGCTGCTGCTGCACCGCGAGCGGGGCCCCGCCGGGCTCGCACCGCGACTCGCGGGGCTCGCGGAGGCACTCGGACGGTTCGCGGGGGACGGGCGCGGCGGGGACGGGCACGGCGGGGACGGGCACGGCGGGGACGGGCAGAGTGGAGACGGGCACGGCGGGGACGGGCAGGGTGGGGGCAGGCACGCGCGGGACCGGCACGGCGGCGACGGGCACGGCGGGGACGGAGCCTGGTGGGCTGCGCGGCTGTTGCGGGAGAGCGTGTGGCGCCTGCCGGACCCGCGCCCGTACCTCCCCGTCCTGCGGCTGCTCGCCGACCTGATCGGGTCCCGCCCCGAAGGCCACCCGGTGTTCGCCTCCTTCGGCCCCGCCTTCTGGCTGGACCTCCCCCTCGGCAAGGACGAACGCATCGACCTCCTGCGCCGCCTGGTCCCGGCCGACCCGCCACCGGCCGGCGGGACGGACGGAAGCGGCCGGAGCCTCGACGCCGTCGCCGGCATGCTCGTCGCCGACCCCCGTGGGGTCCAGCCGCTCCTCTGCCGCTGGTTCGGCGACCCCCGGCCCGCCGTCGCCGGCGCCGCCCAGGCCCTCCTGCACAGCCACCGCGCGCTCGCCGTCGACGACCTGTGCGAGGCGCTCGTCGCCACCGCACACCCGCTCGCCGACGGCCTCCTCGCCGCCCTCGCCCGGGACGAGCCCTCCGCGCTCTGCCGGGCCGTCGACCGCTGGGCCCACGACGACGGGCGCCCGGAGCGGCGCGTCGCGGCCGCCGCGTACGGACAGCTCGTCGCCGCACACGTCACCACCTCCGCCGACCGCGAGCTCCTCCGCTACGCCGCCCTCGCCCTGCTCGCCCGCCCCGGCGACCAGACCCTCCACGGCGCCGCCCTCGGCCTCCTCGTCCGCGACCCGCACAGCCGCGCCCGGCACCTCCCGCGCGCCCTCGCCGAACCCCGGGTGCCCGCGCCGGCGCTCGCCGAGGCCCTCGCGACCCACCCCGAAGAGGTCCTCATCGGCTTCCGGGCCCGGCTGATCGGCACCGGGGAGGTGCCGGCCACCACCCTGCTGGCCCTCGCCGAGGTCGACACGCCCGCCCTCGCCCGCCGGATCGCCGCCCTCGTCCGCGACTACGCCGCCCGCCACCCCGAGGGCGCGCCCCTCGTCGCCGCCTTCGTCGACCGCCGCCTCGAGGACGGCCCGGCCGCGAGAGCGATCCTCTTCCCGCTGGTCACCGGCCTGATCCGGGGCCGCCCCGCCCCACTGCGGCGCGCCCTCGCCCCCGTCCTCGCCGCCCCCGGCACCGGGGCCTCACGCCATCTGCGGGCCGAGCTGCTCGACGTACTCCTGGAGCACGAGCGGTACGAGGCCGAGACCGGCGAGCTGTCCGTCCTCGAGGCCCTCCTGCGGGCCGCCGCCGAGGGCGCGGAGCGGCGCAGCGTGCCCCGCACCCGGGAGCTCCTCCACCGGGCCGGCGCCCTGTGCGCCCGTACCCCCGAGGGCGCGTGGCGGCTCGACCGGGCCCTCGCCGGGGCCGTCGTCGAGGTGCCCGCCTTCGCCGTGCTCCTCGCCACATGGACGGTCGCCGACCCCGCCGACTGGGTTCCGCTGCTCGGTCCGGGGACCCTCCAGGCGCTGCGGAGTCCCGGCACTGCCATGCCGATGCGTACCGACGGCCGTGGACATGGCAGTCTTAGACCTGCGTAAAGGCGAACAGGGCGAACAGGCGGACGAGGAGCGGTCACAGTGCAGCGCTGGCGTGGCTTGGAGGACATCCCCCAGGACTGGGGACGCAGCGTCGTCACCATCGGCTCCTACGACGGGGTGCACCGCGGACACCAGCTGATCATCGGGCGTGCCGTCGAGCGCGCCCGGGAGCTGGGGATCCCCTCCGTCGTCGTCACCTTCGACCCGCACCCCTCCGAGGTCGTGCGGCCCGGCAGCCACCCGCCGCTGCTCGCCCCGCACCACCGGCGCGCGGAGCTGATCGCGGAGCTCGGGGTGGACGCGGTGCTCGTGCTGCCGTTCACCGCCGAGTTCTCGCAGCTGTCCCCGGCCGACTTCATCGTGAAGGTCCTGGTCGACAAGCTGCACGCGAAGGCCGTCATCGAGGGCCCCAACTTCCGCTTCGGCCACCGGGCCGCGGGCAACGTCGCGTTCCTCACCGAGCTCGGCGCCACCTACGACTACGAGGTCGAGGTCATCGACCTGTACGTCAGCGGGGCCGCCGGCGGCGGCGAGCCCTTCTCCTCCACCCTCACCCGCCGCCTCGTCGCCGAGGGCGACATGACCGGCGCCGCCGAGATCCTCGGCCGTCCGCACCGGGTCGAGGGCATCGTCGTCCGCGGCGCGCAGCGCGGCCGCGAGCTCGGCTTCCCGACGGCCAACGTCGAGACCCTGCCGCACACGGCGATCCCGGCGGACGGCGTGTACGCGGGCTGGCTGACGGCCGCGGGGGAGCGGATGCCGGCGGCGATCTCGGTCGGCACGAACCCGCAGTTCGACGGCACGGAGCGGACGGTCGAGGCGTATGCGATCGACCGCGAGGGCCTCGACCTGTACGGGCTGCACGTGGCCGTGGACTTCCTGGCGTACGTGCGGGGCATGCTCAAGTTCGACACGCTGGACGATCTGCTGCTGGCTATGGCGGGCGACGTGAAGCGCTGCCGCGAACTGACAGACGACTACGACCGCGCCTGACGCTACCGGCCCCCGCACCCGGGCGGGCGGTGCCCCGCCGCCGTGTGGGCAATCGTCCCGCTGGGGCGGGACGGGTGGGCACACGGGACGGCGCGCCCAGCGGCGCCTCCGCGTTCCGAGCCTGGACCCGCACGACCAGTGACGGTGCACCGGGGTGCGGGTCACGGCGCGGAAGCCTCT
>NZ_JBSHDU010000166.1:0-4452 GCF_053616475.1 Streptomyces sp. NPDC055815
TACTACGCGCCGCAGGCCGGGGACGACCCGAAGTACCACTGGTGGACCAAGACGATCACCGACCGTCTCCAGGGCACCACGGGCTTCGCCTACTCCGTGAACGCCGGGAACGCCAAGTTCACCGACACCAAGGTCACCGACGCGGAGTCGCACGCCACCGACTACGTGGCCGACGACTTCGGCCGCCCGGTACAGAACACCAACGCCAAGTCCGAGACCACCAAACTGGCCTGGGACGCGGACAACAACGTCACGTACCTGGAAGAGGCCAACGGCGCCAAGACCGCGTACTGCTACGACCAGAAGACGGGCTACCCGCTCTGGCAGCGCGACGCCGAGAACAACAAGGCCGGTGTTCCCGCGCAGAGCGACTGCGCGCCGGGCACCTATCCGGCCGACTCCGCTCAGTACGCCTACCAGACGCGTGCCGACGGCTTCTCCGCCGACCTGATCACCAAGACGTCTCCCCAGGGGCGGAAGTGGCAGTTCGGGTACGACACCTTCGGCAACCTGAAGACCGTCACGGACCCGAAGGGCGTCGCGACCACCGGCACCCCCGGTGACTACACCACGACGTACGAGTACGACTCCTACGGCCAGCTCACCAAGGCGATCGACGCCAACGGCAACGCGACCGTCAACAGCGGTTTCGGGCCGACCGGCTACCCCACGAAGATCACGGACGCGCTGACCAACCCGACGTGGTTCGTCTACGACGACCGGGGCCAGGTCACCGAGGTCACCGACGCCCTGGGCAAGAAGACCACCCAGTCGTACGACGTCTTCGGTCGCACGCTGGGGCGGACCGTCCCGAAGAAGCAGGACCAGGGCACCCTCATCACCACGCCCGCGCCGGTCTATGACGCCAATGACAACATCGTCACGTCGACGGCGCCGAACGGGGCCGTGTCCACGGCCCTCTACGACGCGGTCGACCAGGTCGTCTCCGCCACGGCTCCGCAGGACACGACCACGTCGGGCGAGCGCCGGACGGCCTACACGTACGACAAGGCCGGCAACCTCACGTCGACCACCGAGCCCAAGGGGACGTTGACCACGGGCGACCCGTCCGACTACCGCACGACGCGGACCTACGACGCGGTCAACCAGCTGACGTCCGTCGTCAACGCGGCCGGGCACAAGCTGTCCTACGAGTACGACAACGTCGGCAACCTGGTCACGGTCGTCGACCCGAAGAAGAACGCGTCCGCCGACACCACCGACTTCACCACCAGGACGGCGTACGACCTGGACCACCGGGTGACCTCGGTCACCGATGCCGCCGGCAAGACCACCAGGAAGGGCTACGACAAGGACTCCCTGGTCGTCTCCACGACCGACGCCGAGAACAACACCACGACCGTCGTCCACGACGAGCGCGGGAAGAAGCAGGAGGTCAAGGCCCCGTACGAGGGGACCACGCTCCGGACGACGAAGTACGAGTACGACCAGGTCGGCAACACCACCAAGGTGATCAGCCCGCGCGGCGTCGACACCGCGGCCGCCGACGACTTCACCACGGAGACCACCTACGACGCGCTGAACCGGGCGAAGCGGCAGATCCAGCCGTACGACCCTGCGGACGCCCGCTACAACAAGAAGGTCTGGACCGAGACGACGTACGACGAGGTCGGCCGGGTGAAGACCGTGTCGGCACCGCCGTCCGAGGGACAGACCGTCCGCAACGACACCACGTACACGTACTTCGACAACGGCTGGGTCGAGTCGTCGACCGACCCGTGGGCCATCGTCACCACCTACGACTACAACGAACTGGGCAAGCAGACCGCGCGCACCCTCGCCTCGGCGGGCGGCTCCTCGAACCGCACGATGACGTGGTCGTACTTCCCCGACGGCAAGCTCAAGTCGCGGTCGGACGACGGCGTGCCCGTCGGCAGCGCGGTGGTGCTCGTCGACAACTCGGACACGCAGAACACCACCTCGACCGGCACGTGGACGAAGGCGAGCGTCAGCGGCCAGCACGGCTACGACCACCAGGTCCACGCCGCCGGAACCGGCACGGACGCCTTCACCTGGACGCTGAACATCCCTAAGGACGGCACGTACACCGCGTACGTGAAGTACCCGAAGGTCACCGGCGCGGCCACGACCGCGAAGTACACGGTCAGCCACGCGGGCGGCACCACGGACAAGGTGATCAACCAGAGCACCGGCGACGGCACGTGGTTCGCGCTCGGCTCGTACTCCTTCACCCAGAGCGGTGCCGCGAAGCTCCAGCTGTTCCAGAACAGCGGCGGCGCGGTGGTCGCCGACGGCGTCAAGCTCGTCCGGAACGCGTCCGGCGAGACCGACACCGAGAAGAACGGCTTCACGTACGGATACGACGTGAACGCCAATCTGACGTCGATCGGCGACACCTCCTCCGGTGCCCGGATCGACACCTACGCGGTCGCCTACACGGGCCTCAACCAGGTCCAGAAGGTCACCGAGTCGGCCGGCGGCCAGGAGAAGAAGGCCACCTCCTTCACCTACGACCGCAACGGCCTGCCGGAGACGGTCGCACACCCCGACCAGTACTCCACGTACACGTACGACCTGCGCGACCTCGTCGCGTCGGTGTCCGTCGGGACCTCCGCGACCGACGGTTCCCCGAAGGTCAGCTCGTACACCTACACCGCCCGCAGCCAGAAGCTGAAGGAGACCCAGGCCAACGGCAACACCGTCGACCACACCTACTTCCTCGACGGGTCCGCGAAGACCCGCACCGAGAAGAAGGCGAACGGCACGCTCGTCTCCCAGCACACCCTGAGCTACGACGCCAACGGCAATCCGGCGCAGGACACCGGCCGGAAGATGAGCGCGGACGCGGCGTCGACGTACATCGACGTCACCGCCGCCTACGTCTACGACCCCGTCGACCGCATCGCGAAGGTCACCAAGACCGGCACGAACGCGTCCACGGAGACGTACGTCCACGACGACAACGCCAACGTCGTCGCACAGACGGTCAAGGGAGTGTCGTCCAGCTTCACCTACGACCGTGACCGGCTGTTGTCGGCGACGGTCTCGGGGGCGGTGGCGAACTACAACTACGACCCCTTCGGCCGCCTGGAGACGGTCACCGGCGGCGGCAAGGTGGTGGAGCGCAACACCTACGACGGCTTCGACCACGTGGTCGAGACGTCCAGGCTCACCAGCGGCGGCGGCCAGTCGGTCACGCAGTACGCCTTCGACCCGTTCGACCGCACGACCAGCAAGACGGGCGGCGGCAAGACCACCACGTTCAACTACCTCGGCCTGTCCGCCGACGTGCTGAGCGAGGAGGTCGCGGGCGCGGTCACGGCCTCGTACCAGTACTCGCCCTGGGGCGAGCGGCTGTCCCAGCTCAAGAACCCGGGAGCCGCCCAGGAACTGGGCGTGTACGGCTACAACGCACGCGGCGACGTGGAGACCGTCACCACGGCGGCCGGCGACACCTCGGCGACGTACGGGTACACGGCCTACGGCAAGGACGAGGCGGGCGAGTTCACCGGCCGCGACAAGCCGGACCCGGACGACCCGGCCAAGGACGCGTTCAACCCGTACCGCTACAACGCCAAGCGGTGGGACGTCTCCTCGGGCACGTACGACATGGGCTTCCGCGACTACAAGCCCGAGCTCAACCGTTTCACCACCCGTGACATGTACAACGGCGCGCTCGCCGACATGCGGCTCGGTGCCGATCCGGTGACCGGCAACCGCTACGCCTTCACCGGCGGCAACCCGGTCGGCCGGGTGGAGCTGGACGGCCACGAGCCGGACTGCATGGGGTACAACAGCTTCACCTGCCCCCGGATGAACCAGGACACGGAGGAGCTTCCGTCCGGTCCGGGCGAGTGGGGCAACGGCTGGCAGCTGACCACGGACGACACGCCGTCCACGGACACCGACGAGCCGGCCCCGGCACCGCAGCCCAAGCCCATCCCGGCGTGGGAGAACTTCCTCGGTGGCGTGACCCACACGCTGCTGACCGGCTTCACCCAGGGCGGCAGCGACGGCGGCTCCACCGGCATCTGCGCCGGAATCGGCGGTGCGATGTTCACCGGCTACGCGGAGCAGGGCTGCTTCATGGTCGTCCAGACCAGCAACGGCGACTACGACATCGGCTTCACCGAGAGCCACGGACCGGCCGTCGGCGACGGAGCCTCCGCGAGCCTCGACATCGTCTGGAGCAACGCCGACAGCTTCAACCAGCTCGCCGGCTCCGGCGTCGGGGCCGATGCGTCGGTCGGCCCGCTGCTCGGCGTCCACGGCCTGTACGGCCGGGCGGTGAACTCCGCGGACGAATGGTCGTTCCCCACGGACTTCAGCAATCCGTGGGTGGTCAACAGTGACGGTGATCCCGTGTACACCGTCGGGGGCGGCGTCACCTTGGTGACCGGTGTCGACGTGGCCGGCGGAACCAGCTTCACCACCATCTACGGGGGGAGCGGATGGTGACATGATTCCAGC
>NZ_JBSHDU010000167.1:0-4112 GCF_053616475.1 Streptomyces sp. NPDC055815
GGCGTCGGCGTCTGGAACAACGCCCGCACCGACACCGCAACACCCCGACCGCGCAGCAGCTCCACCAGCGACACCGCCAGCAGCGAATGCCCACCCAGAGCGAAGAAGTCGTCATCGACCCCGACCCGCTCGACGCCCAGGACCTGAGCGAAGGCCTGGCACAGGATCTCCTCCTGCACCGACGCAGGCCCCCGCCCGGCACCCACCACGAACTCCGGAGCCGGCAACGCCTTACGGTCCAGCTTCCCGTTCACCGTCAACGGCAGCCCGTCCAGCACCACCACCGCCGACGGCACCATGTGCCCGGGCAGCCACTGTGCCGCAAACTCCCGCACCTCGTCGGAGAGGCCAGTTGTTGCCGCGTCCTCCGTCCGGACCGGAACGACGTAGGCGACCAGGCGTTCGTCCCAGATGGTGACCGCAACGTCCGCCACCGCGTCGTGACGCGCCAGCACCGCCTCGACCTCACCCAGCTCGACGCGGAAGCCCCTCAGCTGCACCTGCTGGTCACCACGGCCCAGGTACTCCAGCCGGCCGTCGCGCAGCCAGCGGCCCAGATCCCCTGTCCGGTACATCCGCGTGCCCCGTGCGCCGAACGGATCAGCGACGAACCGCTCACCCGTCAGCCCCGCGCGGTTCAGGTACCCCCGGGCCAGGCCGGCACCCGCCACGTACAGCTCACCCGCCACGCCCATGGGCACCGGCTGCAACCGCTCATCGAGCACGTACACCCGCAGATCGGGGATTCCGACACCGATCACGCTGCCGCGCGCGCCCAGCACGACATCACGGTCCAGTGCCAGGTACGAGACGTGCACCGTCGTCTCGGTGATCCCGTACATGTTCACCAACTGCGGCCCGTCGTCCCCGTGCCGCGCGAACCAGCCCTCCAGCCGGGCCGGCTCCAGCGCCTCGCCACCGAAGATCACATGCCGCAGCGACCAGTCGTCCCGCTCCGCCGCCATCAGCTGGTAGAACGCCGAGGGCGTCTGGTTCAGGACGGTGACCCGTTCCTCTGCCAACAACTCCGCGAACTCGCGCGGCGAGCGACTCACCACGTACGGCACCACGACCAGCCTGCCGCCCCGCAGCAAGGCCCCCCACAGCTCCCACACCGTGAAGTCGAACGCGTAGGAATGGAACAACGTCCACACGTCATCGGACCCGAAGTCGAACCACTGCCGCGTCGACTCCAGCAGCCGCACCACATTCTGATGAGGCACCACCACGCCCTTCGGGCGCCCCGTCGAACCCGACGTATAGATCACATACGCGGGGTGCTCCGGCAACACCGCCACATCCAGATTGCCGTCGTCATAGCCGGAGACGTCCACCGCATCCGGCCCGATCGTCAGCACGGGCCGGACGTCCTCCAGCACGAAGGCGATCCGCTCGTCCGGATACTCCGGGTCGATCGGCACATAGGCGGCCCCCGCCTTCAGCACCGCCAGCACCGCGATCACCATGTCCAGCGACCGCGGCAGCACCAAGGCCACGAACCGCTCAGGTCCCGCACCCTGCTCCACCACATACCGGGCCAGACGGTTCGCCGCCGCATTCACCTCCCCGTACGTCAACGACCGTCCCTCGAAGACCACCGCCACCGCATCAGGGCGAAGCGCCGCCTGAGCCTCGAACAACGCGGGGATCGTCGCCCGACCCACGGCCTCACCACCGCTACCGAACCCGCTACCGATCCGGCTACCGGCCCACTCGTCCAGGATCAGGCGACGCTCGTCCGCGCCAAGAACCTCGACGCTGCCGATCGCCCCGTCAGGGTCTGCCACCAGGCCCGACAGCAGCCGCTGGAACCACTCCACGAACCGCTCGGCAGTTTCCGCATCGAACACGTCAGCGGCCGCGACGAGCCGACCGCTCAGACCGGCGGGTCCACCGTCCGCGTCGAACACCTCGGCGGCCGTGACCTCCAGATCGAACTTCGCGGCAGCCGCTCCCAGCCGTACTGCGGACGTCGCGGGCAGCCCGGAAGCCTGGGCCTCTGACAGATCGAGCTTCGCCGAAGCGGCGTTCTGCAGGGTCAGCATCACCTGGAACAGCGGATGCCGCGCCATGGAACGCGCCGGCGCCAGCTCCTCCACCAGCCGCTCGAACGGCACGTCCTGATGGTCGAAGGCCCGCAGGCCGGTCTCCCGTACGCGCTCCAGCACCTCACCGAACGACGGGTCCCCCGACAGGTCCGTACGGATCACCAGAGAGTTGACGAAGAACCCGACCAGTTCGTCCAGGGCCTCATCGGTCCGCCCGGCGATCGCCGAGCCGATCGGAATGTCCGTCCCCGCGCCCAGCCGGTGCAGTGTCACCGCGAGCGCCGCCTGCAGCACCATGAACACCGTCACGCCACGCTCACGCGCCACCTCACGCAACCGCGCATGCACCCCAGCGGAAACGTCGAGCCGCACCGCATGCCCCACGTGCGACGCGATCGCCGGCCGCACGTGGTCGTACGGCAGGGCGAGCTCCTCGGGCGCGCCCGCCAACTCAGCATGCCAGTAGGCGACCTGACGGGACAGCACACTCTCCGGGTCGTCATCCGAACCCAGCAGTTCCCGCTGCCACAGCGCATAGTCGGCGTACTGCACCGGCAGCGCAGACCAGACCGGCTCCTGGCCCGCACGTCGTGCCGCGTAGGCGGAGATGAGGTCACGCTCCAGGGGAGCGGACGACCAGCCGTCGCTGGCGATGTGATGCGCGACGACCACGAGCACATGCTCTTCCGCGCCGGTCTGGAACAGCCACGCCCGCAGGGGAATCTCGGCACTCAGATCGAAGGCATGCCCCTGCGCCTCGGCGACCGCTCCCGCCAGCTCGTCCGCGCCCACCTCCGCGAAGGCGAGCTCGAACCCACAGTCCCCCACCGGCAGGATCCGCTGGTACGGCTCACCCTCGGCCACCGCGAACACCGTCCGCAGCACCTCATGCCGACCCAGCACATCAACCAGCGCCGCCTCCAACGCCTCCCGGTCCAGACCACCGGTCAGCCGAAGCGCCAGAGGGATGTTGTAGGTCGCGCTCGGCCCTTCGAGCTGGCTAATGAACCACAACCGACGCTGCGCGAACGACAGCGGTACGCGTTCCGGACGCACCCCCGCAACCAAGGCAGGACGCGCCTCATCAGCCTCCGCCAACCGCGAGGCCAGACCGGCCGGCGTCGGTGCCTCGAACAGCGTCCGCAGTGCCACCTCCACACCCAGCACCGCACGCACCCGACTCACCAGACGAGTCGCCAACAGCGAATGCCCACCCAGTGCGAAGAAGTCGTCGTCGACCCCGACCCGCTCCACGCCCAGGACCTGAGCGAACGCCTGGCACAGAATCTCCTCCTGCACCGACACCGCACTCCGCCCGGCACCCACCCGGTACTCCGGAGCCGGCAGTGCCTTACGGTCCAGCTTCCCGTTCGTCGTCAGCGGCAGCTCGTCCAGTACGACGACCGCCGACGGCACCATGTAGTCCGGCAGCCGTTCGGCCGCGAACTCCCGCAGCTCAGCGCCCCGCACGTCACCGACCACATACGCGACCAGACGCTTGTCGCCGGGAGTGTCCTCCCGCACGACTACCGCGGCCTGCCCGACCTGCGGGTGAGCGGCCAGTACCGCTTCGACTTCACCCGGTTCGATCCGGAAACCGCGGATCTTCACCTGATCATCCGCACGGCCGAGATACTCCAGCTGCCCCTCGGCCGACCACCGCACCACATCCCCGGTCCGATACATCCGCTCACCCGCACCACCGCCGAACGGGCAGGCCACGAACCGCTCACCGGTCAGACCCGGCCGGCCCGCATACCCCCGCGCCAACTGCACACCCGCCAGATACAGCTCCCCCTCCACACCCACCGGCACCGGCCGCAGCGAACCGTCCAGCACATACACCCGGGTATTGGCCACCGGCGCACCAATCGGCACCACCCCACCACGACCCGGCACGCACTCCCAGGCCGTCACGTCCACCGACGCCTCCGTCGGCCCGTACAGGTTGTGCAGCCCCACCCCCTCGAACACCTCGAAGAACCGGTCCTGCGCCGACAGCGGCAGAGCCTCACCCGAGCAGATCACCCGCCGCAGACTCCCGCACCCCCCAGCCGCCGGCTC
>NZ_JBSHDU010000168.1:0-4030 GCF_053616475.1 Streptomyces sp. NPDC055815
TGTCCGAGGTTGGACTTGAGGGAGCCGAGCATGAGGGGCTGTCCGTCGCGCTCGCTGCCGTAGGTGGCGAGGAGGGCCTGTGCCTCGATGGGGTCGCCGAGCACCGTGCCCGTACCGTGCGCCTCGACGGCGTCGACTCCGGCGAAGGTGACGCCGGCGTCGTGCACGGCCGCTCGGATCACGCGTTCCTGCGCGGGGCCGCTGGGGGCGGTGAGGCCGTTGGACGCGCCGTCCTGGTTCACAGCGGATCCCGCCACCACCGCAAGGACCTCGTGGCCCAGGCGCCGGGCGTCCGACAGCCGCTCCACGACGAGCACGCCGACGCCCTCGGCCCAGGCCGTGCCGTCCGCGTCCGCCGAGAAGGACTTGCACCGGCCGTCGGTGGCGAGGCCCCGCTGCCGCGAGAACTCGATGAAGGTGTTCGGCGTGGACATCACGGCGGCGCCGCCCGCCAGGGCGAGCGAGCACTCGCCCGACCGCAGGGCACGGACCGCGAGGTGCAGCGCGACGAGCGACGACGAGCACGCCGTGTCGACCGTCAGGGCCGGGCCCTGGAGGCCGAGCGTGTAGGCGACACGGCCGGTGGCGACACTGCCCGCGGTGCCGGTCAGGAAGTGGCCCTCGGCCTCCTCCGGAAGCCGGCCGCCGCCACCGTAGTCGTGGTACATCACCCCGGCGAACACACCGGTGTCACTGCCGTGCAGCGAACCGGGCGTGATGCCGGCCCGCTCCAGGGCCTCCCACGACACTTCGAGGAGCAGCCGCTGCTGCGGGTCCATCGCGAGCGCCTCGCGCGGTGAGATCCCGAAGAAGGCGGGGTCGAACTCGGCGGCCTCGTGGAGGAACCCGCCGTGCCGGACGTACGACGTCCCGGAGTGGTCCGGGTCGGGGTGGAAGAGGTTGTCCAGGTCCCAGCCCCGGTCGGCCGGGAACTCCGAGATGACGTCGCGCTGTTCGGCGACGACCCGCCACAGCGCCTCGGGCGAGTCCACCCCGCCGGGGAAGCGGCACCCCATGCCCACGATCACGATCGGGTCGTCGTCCGTCCGTGGAGCGACGGGCGTGACGGGCTGCGCGGGGGCGCTCTCGGCGCGTTCCCGAGCGAGCGCGAGCGTGAAGTCCACGACGGCGGCCGGCGTGGGGTGGTCGAAGACCAGCGTGGCCGGGAGCCGGAGGCCGGTCGCGGAGTTGAGCCGGTTGCGCAGCTGCACCGCGAGGAGCGAGTCGATGCCGAAGCTCTTGAACGGCTGGTCGGGGTCGATCCCGTCCGTCGACTCGCTGCCGATGACCGCGGCGAGCTGGGCGCGCACGACGTCGAGCAGCAGGCGGCGGCCCTCGTCCTCGGACATCCGGCCGAGCTTGCGGCGCAGGCCGGACTCGCCGGAGCGCCGCTGGGGGACCCGTACCAGGGAGCGGAGCAGCGGGGACAGGGTTCCGGCGAGGGCGTCGGAGCGCAGCGAGGCCGGGTCGAGGCGGGCCGGTACGAGCACGGCGTGGTCGTCGGCGAGCGCCCGGTCGAGGAGTTCGAGGCCCTGCTCGGTGGAGAGCGGCGCGATGCCGCGCGTCGAGAGGGTGTCGTCGTCCAAGTGGCCGGTCAGGCCGGTGCGTTCGGCCCACAGGCCCCAGGCGAGCGAGGTCGCCGGGCGGCCGGCGGCCCGGCGGCGCGCGGCCAGCGCGTCGAGGAAGACGTTGCCGGCGGCGTAGTTGGCCTGGCCCGGGTTGCCGAGCACGCCCGCCACCGAGGAGAAGAGGACGAAGGCCGCGAGGTCGTGGTCGGCGGTCAGTTCGTCGAGGTGCGCGGCGGCGTCCACCTTGGGGCGGAGGACCGCCGCGAGCCGGTCCGCGGTCAGCGACTCGACGACGCCGTCGTCGAGCAGACCCGCGGTGTGGACGACGGCCGTGAGCCGCACGCCGTCGAGCAGCCGGGCGAGCGCGTCGCGGTCGGCGGTGTCGCAGGCCGCGAGCGTGACCTCGGCGCCCAACTCGGAGAGTTCGGAGGCGAGTTCCTCCGCGCCGGGTGCTTCGGCGCCGCGGCGGCTGACCAGGAGCAGGCGGCGGGCGCCGTGCTCGGTGACCAGGTGCCGGGCCACCGAGGCGCCGAGCACGCCGGTGCCGCCGGTGACGAGCACGGTGCCGTCCGGGTCGAGCGGGGTGACACCGGTCGGGTCGGCGACGGTCGTGTGCCGGACGAGCCGGGGGGCGAGGAGCGCGCCCGCGCGCAGGACGAGCTGCGGCTCGGTGAGCGCGGCCCCGGGCACGGTTCCGGCGTCGTGCGCCTCGTCCGTGTCCAGCAGGGCGAAACGGTCCGGGTGTTCGGACTGGGCGGTCCTGATCAGGCCCCACACGGTGGCCTGGGCGGGGTGGTGGACCTCGGGGCCCGCGGCGCCGTCGGTCAGCACCAGCAGGCGGGATCCGGCGAAGCGGGCGTCGGCCAGCCACTCCTGGACCAGATCGAGCGCCCAGCGCGCCGCCCGATGGGCGGCCTCGGCGAGTACGGCCCCTGTGTTGTCGGAGTCCTGCGAAGGGTCCGGACATCGGTCGGTGCCGGGACATCGGACGGCGACGACCTGCGGCACCGCGTCCGGCACGTCGGCCAGATCGGCGACCAGGCACACATCGGCGTCGGCCGTGCCGGCCGGGACCGGCTGCCACGCGACGCGGAACAGCGCGTCGGTGCCGCGCCCGGCGCTCAGGTCGGCGGTGAACGGCCGCATCGTGACGGAATCGGCGGACAGTACGGGCTTCCCGGAGGCGTCGGTGACGCGCAGGGCCACGCCGTCGCCCCGCGGGCTCAGCCGCACCCGCAGGGCGTCGGCGCCCTCGGTGTAGCGGCTGACGCCGGACCAGGAGAAGGGCAGGACGGTGCCGCCGTCCTCGCGGAGCAGGCCCACCGCGTGCAGGGCCGCGTCGAGGACCGCCGGGTGCACGCCGAAGGCCGTGGCGTCCAGCTCGGTGGGCAGGCCGACCTCGGCGTAGACGTCGCGGCCGGAGCGCCAGGCGGCGCGCAGGCCCTGGAAGGCCGGGCCGTAGTCGTAGCCCGCCTCGGAGAGGGTGTCGTAGCGGCTCTCGACGTCGATCTCCCGGGCGCCCGCCGGCGGCCACTCGACGAGGTCGAAGTCCGCGGACTCGTCGTCGAGTTCGAGCGTCGCCGCGGCGTGCCGCGTCCACGGGGCGCCCGCGTCGGCGTCCTGCGGCCGGGAGTGCACGGCCAGCTCCCGCTGCCCGTTCGCGGCCGGCGGTTCGAGCGTCACCCGGAGCTGTACGGCTGCGTCGGCCGGGAGCAGCAGGGGTGCCTGGAGGGTCAGCTCGGCGAGCCGTCGCCAGCCCACCCGCGCGCCCACGGCCATCGCGAGTTCGAGGAACGCGGTGCCGGGCAGCAGGACGGTGCCCTGTACGGCGTGATCGGCGAGCCACGGCTGGGTGTCGAGCGCGAGGCGGCCCGTGTAGACCAGCCGGTCCTCCTCGACCAGCTCGACGACGGCGCCGAGCAGCGGGTGCCCGGCCGAGGCCAGTCCGAGTCCGCGGGCGTCGGTGGAGGCGGGCTCGGACTCCAGCCAGTAGCGCTGCCGCTGGAAGGGGTACGAGGGCAGTTCCACGGCGTGGGCGCGGTAGGCCCGGAGGACGGTCGGCCAGTCGACGGTGACGCCGTGGGACCAGGCCTCGGCGGCGGATTCGACGAAGCGGGTGAGTGCGCCGGTGTGGCGGTGGAGGGTGCCGACGACGGCGCCGGTGTCGCTGATCGTCTCGGTGATGCCGGAGACGAGGACGGGGTGGGCGCTGACTTCGATGAAGACGACGTCGGGGGCCGCGAGCTGCTCGACGACCTCGGCGAGCCGGACCTTGCTGCGGAGGTTGCGGAACCAGTAGGCGGCGTCGAGCTGGGTGGTGTCGAGTACGGCACCGGTGACGGTGGAGTGGAAGGCGACGCTGCCAGTACGGGGGGCGACGCCTTCCAGCTCGTGGGCGAGGGTGTCCTGGATCTCGTCGACGTGGGCGGAGTGGGAGGCGTAGTCGACGGGGATGCGGCGGG
>NZ_JBSHDU010000169.1:0-3354 GCF_053616475.1 Streptomyces sp. NPDC055815
GGCCCCCGGCACGTTCCCGTGCCGGGGGCCTCCGCCGGGGATCCCTACTCCCCGGACGTGTCGTCCTTCGCGGCCGGCTCGGCCGCGGCCGCCTCCGGAGCCGACGGGGTGTCCTCGGGCTCCGGCTCCTCCGAGGCCTTCGGGGCCTTCGGGGCCTCCGGAGCCTCGGGGGCCTCCTCCGTCTTCGCGGGCTTCGGCTCCGCCGGTTCCGGCGCCTTCGTGATCGTGACGTCCACCGACTCGCGGGCCGCCGGAACCGTCACGCCCTCCGCGTTCTCCGGGTGGTGGCAGGCCACCCGCTGGCCCGGACGGAGTTCCAGGAGCGGGGGCTCCTGGGTCTTGCACAGCTCCGTGGCCTTCCAGCAGCGGGTGTGGAAGCGGCAGCCCGCCGGCGGGGCGATCGGCGAGGGCACGTCGCCCTTGAGCAGGATGCGCTCGCTCTTCACACCCCGGCGCCGCGGGTCCGGGACCGGCACCGCGGACATCAGGGCCTTGGTGTACGGGTGCATCGGGGTCTCGTAGAGGGAGTTGCGGTCCGCGAGCTCCACGATCTTGCCCAGGTACATCACCGCGATGCGGTCCGAGACGTGCCGGACGACCGACAGGTCGTGGGCGATGAACACATAGGTGAGGCCCAGTTCCTCCTGGAGGTCGTCCAGGAGGTTCACCACCTGCGCCTGGATGGAGACGTCCAAGGCGGAGACCGGCTCGTCCGCGACGACCAGCTTCGGCTTCAGGGCGAGCGCGCGGGCGATGCCGATGCGCTGGCGCTGGCCGCCGGAGAACTCGTGCGGGTAGCGGTTGTAGTGCTCCGGGTTCAGGCCGACCAGGCCCAGCAGGCGCTGGACCTCCTTCTTCACGCCGCCCTCGGGCTCGACGCCCTGGAGCTGGAAGGGGGCCGAGACGATCGAGCCGACCGTGTGGCGCGGGTTCAGCGAGCCGTACGGGTCCTGGAAGATCATCTGGACGTCCCGGCGCAGCGGACGCATCTTCGCCACGCCGAGGTGGGAGATGTCCGTGCCCTGGAACTCGACGGTGCCGCCGGTCGGTTCGAGGAGCCGGGTGATGAGCCGGCCCATCGTCGACTTGCCGCAGCCGGACTCGCCGACGACGCCGAGGGTCTCACCGGGGTAGACCTCGAAGTCGAGCCCGTCGACCGCCTTGACCGCACCGGTCTGACGCTGGAGCAGGCCCTTCCGGATGGGGAAGTGCTTCTGCAGGCCGGTGACCTTGAGCAGGGGCTCAGTGCTCTTGTTGTCGCTCACAGCTTCGGCGCAATCTCTTCGGTCCAGATGCGGGTGCGCTCCTCCTGCGGCATGTGACAGGCCGAGTAGTGGCGCTCGCCGGCCAGGGCCAGCTCGGGGCGCTGGGTGCGCGTGATGCCGCCCTTGGGGACGTCCGCGTACGGGCAGCGCGGGTTGAAGGCGCAGCCGCTCGGGACGTTGATGAGGCTGGGCGGGTTGCCCTTGACCGGGATGAGCCGCTCGGTCTGCTCGCGGTCGATCCGCGGCATCGAGCCCAGCAGGCCCCAGGTGTAGGGGTGCTGCGGCTCGTAGAAGACGGACTCGGCGGGGCCGCGCTCGACGCACCGGCCGCCGTACATCACGAGGATGTCGTCGGCGAGCTCGGCGACGACGCCGAGGTCGTGCGTGATGATGACGACCGCGGAGCCGAACTCCTTCTGGAGGTCCCGCATCAGGTCCAGGATCTGGGCCTGCACGGTGACGTCGAGCGCCGTGGTGGGCTCGTCCGCGATGAGGAGCTCGGGGTTGTTGACGAGCGCCATGGCGATCATCGCGCGCTGGCGCATACCGCCGGAGAACTCGTGCGGGTAGTTGTCGAACCGCTTGGCGGGCTCGGGGATGCCGACCCGGTCGAGGAGTTCGACGGCCCGCTTCTTCGCCGTCTTCTTGTCGGCGTCGTGGTGGATGCGGTACGCCTCCACGATCTGGTTGCCGACGGAGTAGTACGGGTGCATCGCGGACAGCGGGTCCTGGAAGATCATCGCCATCTCGCGGCCGCGCATCTTGCGGACCTCTTCGGGGTCCGCGGAGAGCAGCTCGCGCCCGTTCAGCCAGATCTCGCCGGAGATGCGGGCCTTCTGCCGGCCGTACTGGCCGACGGTGTGCAGGCCCATGATGCCGAGCGAGGTGACCGACTTGCCGGAGCCGGACTCGCCCACGATGCCGAGGGTCTTGCCCTTCTCCAGCTGGAAGCTGAGACCGTCGACCGACTTGACCAGACCGTCGTCGGTCGGGAAGTGGATCTTCAGGTCGCGTACGTCGAGGAAGGCGTCGGAGGGGGCGGACTTCCCGGTGTCGACGGGCTCTCCGACCGCCGCGCCCGTCTTCGTCAGCTTGTCCGTCATGCGAGCCTCACTCGGGGGTCGATCACCGCGTACAGAAGGTCCACCACGAGGTTGGCGATGACCACGCAGGTCGCCGTGATGAGCGTGACGGCCAGGATCAGCGGCAGGTCGCGCTCGCTGACTCCCTTGATGGCCATCCAGCCGAGGCCCTGCAGGTTGAACGTGGTCTCGGTCAGGATCGCGCCGCCGACGAGGGCGCCGAGGTCCATGCCGAAGATGGTCAGGATGGGGGTCATGGTGGAGCGCATGGCGTGCTTGCCGAGCACGACCGGCTCGGGCAGGCCCTTGGCCCGGGCGGTGCGGATGTAGTCCTCGCCCAGGACCTCCAGCATGGTGGCGCGGGTGAGGCGCGCGTACATCGCCGCGTACAGGAAGGCGAGCGTCACCCAGGGGAGCAGCAGACCGCCGAACCAGCCGCCGAAGGACTCGGTGATCGGCGTGTACGAGGCGTTGAGCCAGTGCAGCTGCGAGCGGAAGATCAGCATCGACAGCATGCCGGTGAAGAAGATGGGGAGCGAGACACCGGCGAGCGCGGTGATCATCGCGGTGCGGTCCACGATCGTGCCCCGCTTGAGCGCGGAGATCACGCCCGTCGTGACACCGAGCACGAGCCACAGCAGGGCGGCGCCGATGACCATGGACAGGGTGATCGGGAAGGCGTCGGCCAGCATCGTCGACACGTCCTGCTCGGTGCGGAACGAGTACCCGAAGCAGGGCGCGGCGCAGTGGATCGTGTCGCCGCCGCCGGTGTAGTCACGGCCGACGAAGATGCCCGAGACGAAGTGCCAGAACTGCACCAGGATCGGCTCGTCCAGGCCCAGCTTCTGCCGGATGGCCTCGATGGAAGCCGGATCCGCCTGCTTGCCGACGAACATCGCGGCAGGATCGCTGCCGGTCATCTTGGGGATGAGGAAGAAGATGCTGAGCGTCACCAGTGTGACGACGAGCAGCATCACGACGACTGCGAAGAGCCGTCGGATTATGTA
>NZ_JBSHDU010000170.1:0-3228 GCF_053616475.1 Streptomyces sp. NPDC055815
CGGGGGCCCCGGGAACCCCCGGAGCCGCCGCCCTCTCGCGTACCCGGGCGCGGTCAGTGACGCGGTACGTTCTGGCCGCTCGCCGCGTCCACCACGGCCCGGCCGCCCAGCGGGCTCTGCAACGTCACGGTCAGCGTGATCTCCTTGGCGACCGCGATGCAGGCCTGCTCGGGGTCGGACTTCTCGTCGATCCGCACGGTCACCTTCTCCGGGGTCTCCACGGCCTTCGCGGTGTACGTGCTGCACACCCCGCCCCAGAAGGTCACCGACAGCTTCCGGCCGTCCTCCGCCGTCCGGTACGACTGGATCCGCCGGACCGGCGCCGTGCCCTCGTCCGGCGCGGGCTTCACCGGCGGCGCCAGGTACTCAGGGGCCACCGCCGTCTCCGTCACCGTGTACGGCGCCGCGTCCACCGGGTCCGCCGTGAACAGCCAGGTCGGCACCAGCAGCCGCTCGCCCGCCACGTCCTTGGCGGCCAGGCCGAAGACGGCCGCCGTCACCGGGACCTCGGTCGGCGGCGCCACGTCGGCGATCGACTGGCAGGGAGCGGCCGGCTCGTCCTTGCCGTTCCCCTCCACCTGCGCTCCGGCCGGCGGGTCGGTCGCGCAGCCGCCGATGCCGATCGGGCCCGTGCCCTTCGAGGCCTCGTTCAGCTCCGCGAGCGCCTTCTCCGCCCCGATCACCGGGTACGTGTCGCCCTTCACCGGCTCCTTGAGCGTCCCGCTCCCGGCGACCGGACGGCCGTCCGGGCCGATGTGCAGCCCCGTCGACCAGCCGTAGGTCGGCAGGCCGCCCACCACCGGATCGGCGTTGACCACCCGCACCGAACCGTCCATGACCTGGGTCGCCGTCACCTTCGCGTCGTCCTGGCCGATCGCCTTCAGGACGGGGGCGGCCGCCGCCTTCGCCGCGGCCTCGCTCACCGGAGAACCGCCCCGCGAGGGCTTCGCCTCTCCGGGCGGCGGGCAGGCCTTGCCCTTGAGGCAGGTGTCGCCGACCGGACCGCCGTCGAACCAGGAGTACGACCAGCTCCCGGGCGCCTTCCGGGCCACGTCGAGGCGCGGCCCCGAAGCGTCCTTCTCGGGCCCGATCGTCCAGACGTCCCCGACGAGGGAGGGCCGGCCCTCGATGCCGAGCGCTTCGGCCAGCCTGGTCACCTCGGCCGAGGTGACCAGGCCCTCGGGCCGGTGGACCGCGGCCGAGGAGGGCCCATGGGGGAGGGGGCCCTTGGCTGTGTAGACCGTCCCGCTCGGGCCGCCGCCGGGGTCGGGCTCACCGGGCGCGATACCGGGACCGCCTCCCGTACCGCCGTCGCCGCCCTCCAGGCGCAGCGGCGGAGGAGGCCCGTCGGCGGCCTTGTCGGCCACCGCGGCCGGCGTCGCCTCGCCCGGCGCCGTCGCCGCGACGGCGAGGTAGACGCCACCGCCACCGGCGAGCAGTACACCCGCCGCCACCGAGGCGGCGAGGACGTTCCGTCGCCTCCGTACGTTCTCCGTACCGCTCACCGCAAAGCTCCCTCGTCTCGACCGGACGCCGATGGGACGGAGCGGAGGGGCGGACGGTTCCGTCCGTCAGCCTCCGTACTCGGCGGTGGCGTCGATCAGCCGGGCCGAGGCCGCCGGAACGACCACACCGTGGATCGCCGCGGGCGAGACCGGTGCGGGCTCCGGGGAGAGCGGAGTGACCCAGTGGGGGGCCATCCGGGCACCGTCCCCGCGCAGCTGGGCGAGGCTCAACTCGGACTCGTGTCGCTCACGGGGAGCGGGGTACGTGGTCATGGGCGCACCGTATGCACCACACCGCTCCGGGGAAAAGGCCTACTCTGGGGTAGTTTCCACTGTTCGGCAGGGCGCGCCCCACCCGGTAGCGTGAACTGTCGCCCGCCCGTCGCCCACCACCACCCTTCATTTGAGCGCTTCGCGCGCCCCTATTGAATTCGCAGGAGCACCCCGCCGTGCGTATCGCAGTCACCGGCTCCATCGCCACCGACCACCTCATGACCTTCCCCGGCCGGTTCGCCGACCAGCTGGTGGCCGACCAGCTCCACACGGTGTCCCTCTCCTTCCTCGTCGACAACCTCGACGTCCGCCGGGGCGGCGTCGGCCCCAACATCTGCTTCGGCATGGGGCAGCTCGGCGGCAACCCGGTCCTGGTCGGCGCGGCCGGCTACGACTTCGACGAGTACCGCGCGTGGCTCGACCGGCACGGCGTCGACACCGGCTCGGTGCGCATCTCCGAGGTCCTGCACACCGCGCGCTTCGTCTGCACCACCGACAAGGACCACAACCAGATCGGCTCCTTCTACACCGGCGCCATGAGCGAGGCCCGGCTGATCGAGCTCAAGGCCGTCGCCGACCGCGTGGGCGGCCTCGACCTCGTCCTCATCGGCGCCGACGACCCCGAGGCGATGCTCCGCCACACCGAGGAGTGCAAGGCCCGCGAGATCCCCTTCGCGGCCGACTTCTCGCAGCAGATCGCGCGGATGGACGGCGAGGAGATCCGTACGCTGCTCGACGGCGCGACGTACCTCTTCTCCAACGAGTACGAGAAGGGGCTCATCGAGTCCAAGACCGGCTGGACCGAGGCGGAGATCCTCTCCCGCGTCGGCCACCGCGTCACCACGCTCGGCTCGCGCGGCGTGCGCATCGAGCGGGTCGGCGAGACGCCCATCGAGGTCGGCTGCCCCGAGGAGACGGCCAAGGTCGACCCGACGGGTGTCGGCGACGCCTTCCGCGCGGGCTTCCTGACGGGTCTGTCGTGGGGCGTGGGCCTGGAGCGCGCCGCGCAGGTGGGCTGCATGCTGGCGACGCTCGTCATCGAGACGCTGGGGACGCAGGAGTACACGCTGCGGCGGGCGAACTTCATGGAGCGCTTCACGAAGGCGTACGGCGAAGAGGCGGCGACGCAGGTCCAGTCCCACCTGCTCTGAGCCCCCAGCCCGTTGCGGGCGGCGCCTCGCCCGTTGTGGGTCAGCGCCCGCCCGTTGTGGGCATGCGTTCCGCCGGGGCGGAACGGGTGGGCACAACGGAACGGCGCCCTTGCCGGCGCCAGAGGCTCCCGAGCCTGGACCCGCACCCCGGTGCACCGCCGCTGGTGGTGCGGGTCCAGGCGCGTGAGGCGGAGGCGCCGCGAGAGGGCGCCGTCCCGTGTGCCCACCCGTCCCGCCCCAGCGGGACGATTGCCCACACGGGTGCGGGGCGCGGGCCCACACGGGCAGCGGGCGCGGGC
>NZ_JBSHDU010000171.1:0-3060 GCF_053616475.1 Streptomyces sp. NPDC055815
GAAGCCTCTGGCGCCGGCAGGGGCGCCGTCCCGTGTGCCCACCCGTCCCGCCCCAGCGGGACGATTGCCCACACGGGCGCGGGGCAACGGGCGCGGGGCCGAGTGGGGGCCTGGGACTCGGTAACCTTGTGGGGGTGTCCGCGTCCCGACGGGCCCCCCGCTCACCCCCAGGAAGGTGTTCCCACCGTGGAATCCGTGATCGTCGCCATCGACGGGCCCTCCGGCACGGGCAAGTCCAGCACCTCGAAGGCGGTCGCCGCCAAGCTGGGGCTGAACTACCTCGACACCGGTGCCCAGTACCGGGCGATCACCTGGTGGATGATCAGCAACGGCGTCGACGTCACCGACGCCGAGGCCGTCGCCAACGCCGCGTCCAAGCCGGTCATCGTCTCCGGCACCGACCCGGCCCGGCCCACGATCACCGTCGACGGCGCCGACGCCTCCGGCCCGATCCGTACCGAGGAGGTCACCTCCCGGGTCAGCGCCGTCAGCGCCGTCCCCGAGGTGCGGAGCCTGATCACCGAGCTCCAGCGGTCCATCGCCCGCGGCGCCGAGACCGGCATCGTCGTCGAGGGCCGGGACATCGGCACCACCGTGCTGCCCGACGCCGACCTGAAGATCTTCCTCACCGCCTCGCCCGAGGCCCGTGCCGCCCGCCGCTCCGGCGAGCTCAAGGGCGTCGACGTGCACGCGACGAAGGAAGCCCTGATCAAGCGGGACGCGGCCGACTCCAGCCGCAAGACCTCCCCGCTCGCCAAGGCCGACGACGCCGTCGAGGTCGACACCACCGACCTCACCCTGGACCAGGTCATCGAGTGCGTCGTCACCCTCGTCGAGGAGAAGAGGGCGGGCGTCAAGTGACCCTGCCCTCCGCGAAGGGCGCGGCCGTCGGCCGCCGGATCGGCATCGGCCTGATGTACGGCTTCTGGAAGCCGCGCGTCCTCGGCGCCTGGCGGGTGCCGGCCTCCGGCCCCGTCATCCTCGCCGTCAACCACGCGCACAACATCGACGGCCCCATGCTCATGGGCACCGCCCCGCGGCCCGTGCACTTCCTCATCAAGAAGGAGGCGTTCGTCGGCCCGCTCGGCAACTTCCTGGAGGGCATCGGGCAGCTCAAGGTGGACCGGGAGAGCACCGACCGCAACGCGATAGGCAACGCGCTCGGCGTCCTGGAGCAGGGCGGCGTCCTCGGGATCTTCCCCGAGGGCACCCGCGGCGACGGCGACTTCGCCTCGCTGCGCGCGGGCCTGGCGTACTTCGCCGTCCGCAGCGGCGCGCCGATCGTCCCGGTCGCCGTCCTGGGAAGCACCGAGCGCCGCGGACGGTTGGTCAAGGCGCTGCCCCCGCTGCGCGGCCGCGTCGACGTCGTCTTCGGCGACGCCTTCGAAGCGGGGGACGGATCGGGCCGCCGCACCCGCAAGGCGCTCGACGAGGCCACCGTACGCATCCAGGAGCGGCTCACCGGCCACCTGGAAAACGCCAGGCGTCTCACCGGACGCTGAGCGAGACTTTCAGTAGTGGGCCCCGGTGACCGGGGACCCACCGACCACGAATGATCAAGGAACGGACTTCATGAACGACCAGCACGACCACGGGGCACTTGGCGACGCCGAGTACGCGGAGTTCATGGAGCTCGCCGCGGAAGAGGGCTTCGACGTCGAGGACGTCGAGGGTGCGATCGAGGAGGCCGGCCACGGCCCGCTCCCCGTTCTCGCCGTCGTCGGCCGCCCGAACGTCGGCAAGTCGACCCTGGTGAACCGCATCATCGGCCGCCGCGAGGCGGTCGTCGAGGACAAGCCGGGCGTCACCCGCGACCGCGTCACGTACGAGGCCGAGTGGGCCGGCCGCCGCTTCAAGGTCGTCGACACCGGCGGCTGGGAGCAGGACGTCCTCGGCATCGACGCCTCCGTCGCCGCCCAGGCCGAGTACGCCATCGAGGCCGCCGACGCCTGCCTCTTCGTCGTGGACGCCACCGTCGGCGCCACCGACACCGACGAGGCCGTCGTCAAGCTGCTCCGCCGCGCGGGGAAGCCCGTCGTCCTCGCCGCGAACAAGGTCGACGGCCAGTCCGGCGAGGCCGACGCGGCCATGCTCTGGTCCCTGGGCCTCGGCGAGCCGTTCCCCGTCTCCTCGCTGCACGGCCGCGGCACCGGCGACCTCCTCGACGAGGTCCTGAAGAAGCTGCCCGAGGCCCCCGAGCAGCGCTTCGGCAACGCGGTGGGCGGCCCCCGCCGCATCGCCCTCATCGGCCGCCCGAACGTCGGCAAGTCCTCCCTGCTCAACAAGGTCGCGGGCGAGGACCGGGTCGTCGTCAACGAGCTGGCCGGCACCACCCGCGACCCGGTCGACGAGCTCATCGAGCTCGGCGGCGTCACCTGGAAGTTCGTCGACACCGCCGGCATCCGCAAGAAGGTCCACCTCCAGGAGGGCGCGGACTACTACGCCTCCCTGCGGACCGCGGCCGCCGTCGAGAAGGCGGAGGTGGCCGTCATCCTCATCGACACCACCGACACCATCTCCGTCCAGGACCAGCGCATCATCACGATGGCGGTCGAGTCCGGCCGCGCCATCGTCATCGCCTACAACAAGTGGGACGAGCTCGACGAGGAGCGCCGCTACTACCTCGAGCGCGAGATCGAGACCGAGATGCAGCAGGTCGCCTGGGCGCCCCGGGTCAACGTCTCCGCCAAGACCGGCCGCCACATGGAGAAGCTGGTCCCGGCCATCGAGACCGCCCTCGCCGGCTGGGAGACCCGCGTCCCCACCGGCCGGCTCAACGCCTTCCTGGGCGAGATCGTCGCCGCCCACCCGCACCCGGTCCGCGGCGGCAAGCAGCCCCGCATCCTCTTCGGCACGCAGGCCGGCACCAAGCCGCCCCGCTTCGTGCTCTTCGCCTCCGGCTTCCTGGAGGCCGGCTACCGCCGCTTCATCGAGCGCCGGCTGCGCGAGGAGTTCGGCTTCGAGGGCACCCCGATCCACATCTCCGTCCGGGTCCGCGAGAAGCGCGGCCGGAAGAAGTAGCAGCGTGTGATGCGGCGGAGGGCCGGGACTCTTTCGAGT
>NZ_JBSHDU010000172.1:0-2995 GCF_053616475.1 Streptomyces sp. NPDC055815
CGAGGCCGCCCGCCCCGCGACAGACGCGGAGCGGGCGGCCTGAGTTGTTCCGCCGGGTTCCCGGATCAGCCGGGCACGGTGCACTCGAAGGCGTGCAGGTACGCGTTGACCGGGCGGATCTCGCCGATGACGAGCCCGGCGGCCGTGAGCCGGTCCACCATGCTCTGCCGGGTGTGCTTCGCACCGCCGACGTTGAGCAGCAGCAGGAGGTCCATGGCCGTCGTGAACCTCATGGAGGGGGTGTCGTCCACGAGGTTCTCGATGACGACGACGCGGGCGCCGGGCTTCGCGGCCTTCCGGACGTTCGCCAGGCACCTGCGGGTGCTGTCGTCGTCCCACTCCAGGATGTTCTTGATGATGTAGACGTCGGCCCGGACCGGGATGGACTCGCGGCAGTCGCCGGGCTCGACGCGGACCCGGGAGGCCAGCGAACCGCCCTCCCGCAGCCGCGGGTCGGCGTTGCCGACCACCGCCGGCAGGTCGAGCAGCGTGCCGTGCAGCGTGGGGTGCTTCTCCAGGAGGCTCGCCAGGACGTGGCCCTGTCCGCCGCCGATGTCCGCGACGGAGGAGGCCCCGCGCAGATCGAGGAGGTCGGCGACGTCCTCGGCCGACTGCCTGCTCGACGTGGTCATGGCCCGGTTGAAGACGTACGCGGACTCGGGCGCCTCCTCGTTGAGGTACGAGAAGAACTCCCGCTCGTACACGTCCTCGAAGACGTTGCGGCCGGAGCGGACGGCCTCGTCGAGCCTGGGCCAGACGTCCCAGGTCCAGGGCTCGGTGCACCACAGCGCGATGTAGCGCAGGCTGTGCGGATCGTCCTCGCGCAGCAGCCGGGACATCTCCGTGTGGGCGAAGGTGCCGTCGGGCTGCTCGGTGAAGACGCCCTGGCAGGACAGGGCGCGCAACAGGCGCCGGAGGGTGCGCGGTTCGGTCTCCACCGCGGCCGCGAGGTCCTCCGCGGTCATGGGCGTGTCTCCCAGCGCGTCGGCCACGCCCAGGCGGGCGGCCGCGCGCACGGCGGCGGCGCACGCCGCGCCGAAGACGAGTTCTCTCAGCCGCATCGGCGGCGGGGGAGCGGAATCGACGGTCGTCATCTGTTTCGCCTTGCCTTTGCTGTCATGCCGTACGAGTGGGGGAGTCGGAGCGGGCGGTCAGCACATGCCCGCGGGCTCGGAGACGCCGCAGGTGTTGTGGCGGAAGGTGTTGGTCTTGCTGACGTCCCGGTTCGCGAGGTCGGCGGTGCCGTTGCGGAGCACCACGTTGTCGTGGATCTCGATCCGTTCGTTGGGGACGCCCACGAAGCTCTTGAAGAGCACGATGCCGCCGGACAGCGGGGAGCTGCCGACGTTGTCCTCGACCCGGTTGTGCGCGACGACCGTGTCCTCGGCGCCGGTGACGACGATGCCCGAGCCCTGGAGGAAGGGCAGGCGCGGGGTCTTCGGGCAGAGCTTGTTGTTCTCGTGGATGTGGTTCTGGCGCAGGGTCATCGCCCCGGCGCGCGGGGTGGACTCGTCGCCCACCACGAACACGGCGGCGCAGTTGCCGGTGGCCTCGTTGTGGTCGACGGTCAGGTTCCGCAGGCGCCGCACGGTGATGCCGATCCGGTTGCCGGACACCCGGTTGCCGCTGACGACCGTGCCCAGGGTGTCGGTGGCTCCTCCTTCCTCGGTGACGGTGTTGGCCAGGAACAGGCCCGCGTCCCCGTTGCCCCGGGCGGTGTTGTGGCGGAGCACGCCGCGTACGGAGCGCTCCTGGGCGATGCCCCAGGTGCCGTTGGACTCGGCGATGACCCGCTGGACCACCAGGCGGTCGGTCCATTTGGCCCACAGGCCGTTCTTGGCGAAGCCCCGCAGGGTCAGCGAGCGCACGGTGACGCCCTCGACGGGACGGGCCTCGGTGCCGGTCACACAGATGCCGTTGCCCGCCTTCGCGCACGTGTCGGCGCCGGGGGTGGCGGCCGGCTCGATGACGGTGGGGAAGACGGTCGAACCGCGGAGAGTGAGGTGCGGCGTCGTGATGCGGACGCTCTCGTGGTACGTGCCGGGGGCGAGGATGATCGTGTCGCCGGGGCGCGCGGAGTCCACGGCCTGCTGGATCGATTCGCCCGGCTTCACCCGGTGCACCGACCCGTTGCCGACCGAGGGCACGGCGGCCCCGAGCCCGGAGGCCGTGAGGGCCGCGGTGCACGCCAGGAGGGCGATCTGTCGTTTCGTCATATCGCGAAGTTATGAGCGCCCGTTCCGGCCCGCCACCGCTGATCCCCCGGGCGGGCCGGGGCCGACCGGGGGCACCATGCGGCGGCCGTACGGGCGCTGGTCCGTTCGCGTGCGGGGCGGGATCACCCGGGGGGCGGTACGCCCACGACGGTGACCTGCTGTGACGGGTCCGGGCGGGCGCGGGCGTGCGGCCGACCGGAGGACGGCCGAACGCGCTCCCCGTGTTGCGGGGAGTGCGCGGCGGCATTTGCCTCGTGCACGGAGCACAGCACGGGTGCCGCGCGAAGGAGCCGGCCGGAAAGCTCCACCGAAGGAGAGAAGCATGCGTCGCGTACGCACCGGTCTGCAGGTCAGTCTGATCGTCGGCGCCGTCGTCCTGTCCGCCCCCACGGCACTCGCAGCCCCTGGGGGCCCCGATGTCCGGATCACTCCGCTGAACGCGGCGCCCGGCACCACCGTCACCGTCACCACCACCGCCTGCGGCAAGGAGACCTACGGCAAGGGGGAGTCGGAGGCGGGCGGCAAGTTCCACCTGCTGCCGGGCAACCGGCAGGGTGTCCTGGTCGGCGAGTTCGTGGTGCCCGAAGGCGCCACGTCCGGCACGGACACCGTCACCCTGAAGTGTCCGCCACGGATCAAGCAGACCGTCACGTACCGCATCTCCGGCCGGCCGCACGGCGGCGTCGATGCCGGCTTCGGCTGGGCCGCGAGTGCCGCGGGCCGGTCCGGGACCGTCGCGGCGGCCGGTGCGGCCGGGTCCGTCGCGACCGCCGCGGAGC
>NZ_JBSHDU010000173.1:0-2948 GCF_053616475.1 Streptomyces sp. NPDC055815
CAGGCGCTGGAAGGCGTACGGGATCAGCTGGCCGAGCTGCTGGTGCACGAGCACGCGCCGCTGACCCTCGCCCAGCAGGCCAGCGGGATGCCGGGTGGCAGCCCGCTGTTCACGTCGCTGTTCAACTACCGGCACAACAAGCCCCGTACGCATCGTGAGGCGGGTGCGGAGGCCGGCACAGCGCGCGGAGCCATCAGTACGGTGTCGATGCGCGAGACGACGAACTATCCGGTGGCCGTGTCGGTCGAGGATCGCGAGTCGCAGTTCGGGCTGACCGTGGACGCCGTGGGCTCGGTGGACGGTCAGGCACTCTGCCGCCTGCTGCACACCAGCCTGGACAACCTCGTCACCGCGCTGGAAGACCACCCCGGCACCCCGCTGGCGGCCGTCGACATCCTCGGCGAGGCCGAGCGGCACCAGCTTCTCACGGAGTGGAACGACACCGCGAGGGAAGTTCCGGGACGGACGGTCCCTGAGATGTTCCAGGCCCAGGTGGCGCGGACGCCGGATGCGGTGGCGTTGGTGTACGGCGACCTGGAGCTGTCGTATGCCGAGGTTGCCGCAAAGGCGAACCAGCTGGCGCGCTACCTGCAAGGTCTGGGGATCGGCCACGGGTCGGTCGTGGGGGTGTGTCTGCCGCGGGGTGTGGATCTGCTCGTTGCGCTGCTCGCGGTGATGAACACCGGGGCGGCGTATGTGCCGTTGGATCCGGAGTATCCAGCGGACCGGCTGGAGTTCATGCTGTCCGACAGCGGTGCACAGGTGATCGTCGGGCGCAGCGACGGGGCGCCCGGACTGCCTTCCCTGACGGGGCGAGTGGTGGAGCTGGACGACACCGAGGTGGCGCGCGCCGTTGCGGCGGAGCAGGCCACTCCGCTCGAAATCACCTTTGAGGCCGCTGGATTGGCGTACGTGATCTATACGTCGGGGTCGACGGGGCAGCCCAAGGGCGTGGCCGTGTCGCACACCGGAGTGGCAAGTCTGGTGGCCGCTCAGGCAGAGCGTTTCGCGGTGGACTCCGCCACTCGCATGCTGCAGTTCGCGTCGGTGAGTTTCGATGCGTCGGTGACCGAGATTCTGGTGGCGCTGTCGTGCGGGGCCAGGCTGGTGCTGGCCGATGCACAGGAGTTGTTGCCGGGTGCGGGACTGGCCGATGTCGTAGCGCGGTGCCAGGTGACACATGTGAAGCTGCCGCCCGCGGTGCTGGCCGTGCTGGCGCCGGAGGACCTGGCTTCGGTGTCGACGCTGGCGTCGGCGGGTGAGGCGCTCAGCGCCGATCTGGTGGAGCGCTGGGCTCCGGGCCGCCGGTTCATCAACGTCTTTGGCCCCACCGAGACCACGGTGTGCGCCACGATGTCGACTCCACTGGCGCCGGGCGACGGTGTCGGAATCGGTGCGCCGATCGTCAATGCCCGGGTGTATGTGCTGGACGGCTCGCTGCGCCCGGTGCCGGTGGGTGTTGCGGGGGAGTTGTATGTGGCGGGTGCTGGTCTGGCGCGGGGGTATGTGGGGCGCCCGGGGCTGACCGGTGAGCGGTTTGTTGCGTGTCCGTTCGGTGGCGTGGGTGAGCGGATGTATCGGACCGGGGATGTGGCGCGGTGGTCGCCCGGGGGGCAGTTGGAGTATCTGGGTCGTGCTGATGATCAGGTGAAGATCCGTGGTTTCCGGATCGAGCCGGGTGAGGTGCAGGCGGTGCTGGCCGCGCACCCGCAGGTCGAGCGTGTCGCGGTGGTGGTGCGGGAGGACGTCCCGGGTGACAAGCGCCTGGTCGCGTACGTGGTCGGTGATGCACGGACCTCTGAACTGCGGGAGTTCGTGGCGGGGCGGCTGCCTGGGTACATGGTGCCGTCGGCGGTCGTGGTGCTGGACGAGCTGCCGTTGACGGCGAACGGGAAGCTGGATCGCAAGGCGTTGCCGGCTCCGGAGTACCGGGTGGGCGCTGGGCGAGGTCCGGTGTCGGTGCAGGAGGAGATTCTGTGCCAGGCGTTCGCGCAGGTTCTGGGTCTGCCCGAGGTCGGTGTGGAGGACGACTTCTTCGCACTGGGTGGGCATTCGCTGTTGGCGACTCGTCTGGTGAGTCGGGTGCGTGCGGTGCTGGGTGTGGAGGTGGCGCTGCGGACGCTGTTCGAGGCGCCGACGCCGGCCGGTCTGGCCTCGCGGTTGGTCGGGGCGGGTGAGGCGCGTCCGGCGTTGGTCGCGGGGGCGCGGCCGGAACGCGTACCCCTGTCGTTCGCGCAGCGCCGGCTGTGGTTCATCGGCCAGTTGGAGGGGCCGAGCGCGACCTACAACATCCCCCTGGCGCTTCGGCTGACCGGCGGACTGGACCGGGAGGCGTTGGAGGCGGCGCTGGTTGATGTGCTGGGTCGGCATGAGGTGCTGCGGACGGTGTTCGCGGTGGCCGAGGGTGAGCCGTATCAGCGGATCCTGCCGGTGGATGAGTGCGGGTTCGAGCTGGCCTTCGCGGAGGTGGGTGCGGAGGAGCTGGAGGCTGCGGTCGCCGAGGCGCAGGGGTATGCCTTCGATCTGAGGGCCGATATTCCGCTGCGGGCACGGCTGTTCGAGACCGGCGCGGACGAGCATGTGCTCGTGGTCGTGGTCCATCACATCGCGGGCGATGGCTGGTCGATGGGGCCGTTGGCGCGGGATGTGTCGGTGGCGTACGCGGCACGACGTGCGGGTGAGGCACCGGAGTGGTCTGCGCTGCCGGTGCAGTACGCCGACTATGCGTTGTGGCAGCGGGAGCTGCTGGGTGATGAGGGCGACCCGGGGAGTGTGCTGTCGCGGCAGGTGGATTTCTGGCGTGAGGCTTTGGCCGGTGCGCCGGAGGAGTTGGTGCTTCCGACCGACCGCACACGGCCGGCGATCGCGTCGCACGTGGGGCATGCGGTGCGGCTCGACGTTTCCGCTGGGGTGCATGCGCGGTTGCGTGAGGTGGCGCGTGAGCGTGG
>NZ_JBSHDU010000174.1:0-2907 GCF_053616475.1 Streptomyces sp. NPDC055815
GTGCGGGTCCAGGCGCGGAACGCGGAGGCGCCGCTGGGCGCGCCGTCCCGTGTGCCCACCCGTCCCGCCCCAGCGGGACGATTGCCCACACGGCGGTGGGCCGGGGCGCCGCCCGACGCGGGCGCGGGTCGTCGTCGGGGCGGTCGCCGTAGGATTGGGCGCATTGTGTCTGAGCAGATTGAGAACGGGTCGCACCCCGTCGCCGAGCCCGCACCCCCCGCCGCCCGCCGCGGCAGTCGGATGTTCGCCCCCGGCGAGGGCCCCATGCCCGACCCCGCCGGGGCGCACCACGAGCGCCGGATCCGCAGCTTCCAGCCGCGCCGCAGCCGTGTCACGTACGGCCAGGCCGAGGCCATGCTGAAGCGGTGGCCCGACTGGGGCCTCGACATCGACGGCAAGCGGGTCCTCGATCTGCACGAGATGTTCGACGGACTGCCCGTCGTCCTCGAGATCGGCTTCGGCATGGGCGAGGCCACCGCGCAGATGGCCGCCGCCGATCCCGGCACCGGCATCCTCGCCGTGGACGTGCACACGCCCGGCCAGGGCAACCTCCTCGGCCTCGCGGACCGCAACGGCCTCACGAACGTCCGCGTCGCGAACGGCGACGCGATCATCCTGCTCCGCGAGATGCTCGGCGACGCCTCGCTCGACGGCTGCCGCGTCTACTTCCCGGACCCGTGGCCCAAGGCCCGCCACCACAAGCGCCGCCTCATCCAGCCCGAGTTCCTCAGCCTCCTCGCGCCCCGGATGAAGCCCGGTGCCGTGCTGCACTGCGCCACGGACTGGGAGGAGTACGCCGTCCAGATGCTGGAGGTGCTCTCCGCGCATCCGGACTACGAGAACACCCAGGCCGACGGCGGCTACGCGCCCCGCCCGGACTTCCGGCCCCTCACCCGCTTCGAGGGCCAGGGACTCGACAAGGGTCACGTCGTGCACGATCTGCTGTTCCGGAGGAAGTGACCCGGCTGTCCGAGCCGGTCGTTAGGGTCGATCACGTGTCGAACCACGCCGCCGGCGCCCCGCCGCACGCCGCTCCCGTCCCGCATCGGGACACCGAGGAGCCGGCCTTCCCCGCCGCCGCCGACCGTTCGCAGTGGCGCTACCGGCCGCGCCGCGCCTTCTGGCGCAGCCGGCTGGTCCGTGCGATCGCCGTCGTGACGCTGCTCGCGCTCTGCGCCCTGGTGATCCTGGCGCTGGTCCGCGAGCAGACCGGCACGCAGGGCTTCCTCGTCGGCCTGGGCCTCGCGGTGCTTCCCGTACCGCTGCTGATGTCGGCGTTCCGCTGGCTCGACCGGGTCGAGCCCGGCCCCTGGAAGAACATGCTGTTCGCGTTCGCCTGGGGCGCCTTCGCCGCCGCGCTCGTCGCGATCCTGGCGAACTCCTTCGCGGTCCGCTGGATCGCCACGGCCACGGCCGATCCGGACTCCGCCGACACGCTCGGGGCCACGGTCATCGCCCCGGTGGTGGAGGAGAGCGCGAAGGCCGCCGCGATCCTGCTGCTCTTCCTCTTCCGCAGGAAGGACTTCGGCGGTCTCGTCGACGGTGTCGTCGTCGCCGGTTTCACCGCGACCGGCTTCGCCTTCACCGAGAACATCCTCTATCTCGGGAACGCCTTCGGCGAGGACCAGGAGTTCGGCTCCTCCGGCCTGGGTTCGGTGACCGCCGCGACCTTCTTCGTCCGGGTCGTGATGTCGCCGTTCGCGCACCCCCTGTTCACCGTGCTCACCGGCATCGGCTTCGGCTTCGCCGCCCTCGCCCCGCGCGGGAAGCGGCTGCGCCGGGTGCTGCTGCCGCTCGCCGGGCTGCTGCTCGCCATGGGCCTGCACGCCGCCTGGAACGGCTCGGCCACCTTCGGCGGCCCACTGGCCTTCTACGCGGTGTACGGGGCGCTCATGGTCCCGGCCTTCGGCCTGCTGACCTGGCTGGCGGTGTGGAGCCGGCAGCGGGAGCTGCGCACGATATCCGGGGAGCTCCCGGCGTACGCGGCGGCCGGCTGGCTCGCCCCGACCGAGCCGCTCGCGCTGTCCTCGATGCGCGCCCGGCAGCTGGCCCGCTCGTTCGCCGCCCGGACGTACGGGCAGCCGGCGGCGCGGGCGGTCGGCGAGTACGAGTCCTTCGCGACGACCCTGGCGTTCCTGCGGGACCGGGCCCGGCGCGGCACGGCGGGACCCGATTTCCCGGCCCGGGAGCAGGAGCTGCTGCACCATCTGTGGCAGCGCCGCGCGGTCGCCTCGCCGGCCCTCACGTACGCGGCGCGGGCGACGGGCCGGGCCTGGGCGCCGCCGCAGTACCTGGACTACGACGGCTACAACCCGTACCGCAGCTGACGCCGTGTCCCGGGACGTCCCTTCGCCCGTGGGACGGCCGCACGGGCTCCGCCTGCCGGTAGCTTCCTCCCCGAAGATCGTCCGAGGACAACGGGGAGACGCACGTGTTCAAGAAGATCGTGGCCAGGACGGGGATCGCGCTGGGTGCGGCGGCGCTGATGGTCGGGGCCACCGGCGGTCCGGCCGGCGCCGTGTCGGGCGCGGGCTACGTCGGCGACGGCTACGCCAACAGCGGCGCGGCCGTCTGGTGCACCCAGCACCAGCTCAACGACATCATCAGGAAGGTGGGCGGTCAGGAGATCGCCGAGGACAGCGTCTGGGGTCCGCAGACCAAGAACGGCGTCATCTGGCTCCAGGCCCGCCTCGGCATCCAGCAGGACGGCGTCGTCGGCCCCGAGACGGGCAACTGGCTGCTCTACTCCGGTGGCCAGTACTACGGCGGCAAGAACGGCTACTGCTTCTGGAACCTGCCCAGCAACTGGCGTCTGGAGGCCATGTACGTCGGCACCGAGCTCACCTGATCCGGGGGGAGCGGCGCCCCCCGGGCGGCCAACCCCCGGGCGGGGGGGGCGGCGGTGAT
>NZ_JBSHDU010000175.1:0-2760 GCF_053616475.1 Streptomyces sp. NPDC055815
GAGTCGGGTGCGTGCGGTGCTGGGTGTGGAGGTGGCGCTGCGGACGCTGTTCGAGGCGCCGACGCCGGCCGGTCTGGCCTCGCTGCTGGCGGAGGCGGGTGAGGCACGACCGGCGTTGGTCGCGGGGGCGCGGCCGGAACGCGTACCCCTGTCGTTCGCGCAGCGCCGGCTGTGGTTCATCGGTCAGTTGGAAGGACCGAGCCCCACGTACAACCAGCCGGTGGCGCTTCGGCTGTCCGGCCGGTTGGACCGGGAGGCGCTGGGGGCGGCGCTGGTTGATGTGCTGGGTCGGCATGAGGTGCTGCGGACGGTGTTCGCGGTGTCCGAGGGTGAGCCGTACCAGCGGATCCTGCCGGTGGATGAGTGCGGGTTCGAGCTGGCCTTCGCGGAGGTGGGTGCGGAGGAGCTGGCGGGAGCGGTCGCCGAGGCGCGGACGTACGCCTTCGACCTGGCGACGGAGATCCCCCTGCGGGCGTGGCTGTTCGAGACCGGCGCGGATGAGCACGTGGTGGTCGTCGTCGTGCATCACATCGCGGGCGACGGCTGGTCGATGGCGCCGTTCGCGCGGGACGTCTCGGTGGCTTACGCGGCACGGTGTGTGGGGCGGGAACCGGAGTGGTCCGCGCTGCCGGTCCAATACGCGGACTATGCGTTGTGGCAGCGGGAGCTGCTGGGTGACGAGGGTGACCCGAGCAGTCTGCTGTCGCGTCAGGTGGACTTCTGGCGTGAGGCGTTGGCCGGTGCGCCGGAGGAACTGGTGCTTCCGACCGATCGCCCGCGGCCGGCCGTGCGTTCGCCGCGTGGGTACCAGGCGGCCGTGGAGGTGCCGGCTGGGGTGCATGCGCGGTTGCGTGAGGTGGCGCGTGAGCGTGGTGTGACGGTGTTCATGGTGTTGCAGGCGGCGCTTGCGGTGACGTTGTCGCGGTTGGGTGCGGGGACGGACATTCCGATCGGTTCGGGGATTGCCGGGCGGACGGATGAGGCGCTGGATGAGTCGGTCGGGTTCTTCGTCAATTCGTTGGTGATCCGGACGGATCTGTCGGGGGATCCGTCGTTCGGTGAGGTGTTGGAGCGGGTGCGGGAGGCCGGCCTGCGTGCTTTTGAGCATCAGGATGTGCCGTTCGAGCGGTTGGTGGAGGAGTTGGCGCCGTCGCGTTCGATGGCGCGGCATCCGTTGTTCCAGGTGTGGCTGGCGTTGCAGAACATGGAGCAGGCGGTTCTGGATCTGCCGGGTCTTGAGGCGTCGGGGCTGGCGTCGGGTGGTGGGACGACGGCGGTGAAGTTCGACCTCGACGTCATGGCCAGCGAAGTCTTCGACGCCGAAGGTGCCCCGGCGGGCGTAAGGGGTGCGGTGATCGCGGCTGCCGATCTCTTTGACGCGGGGTCGGCTGCGCGGATCGCGGAGCGTTGGGTTCGGGTGTTGTCGGCGGTGGTCGGGGATCCGTCGGTGCGGGTGAGCGCGGTGGATGTGCTGGATGCGGCCGAGCGTGAGCAGTTGTTGGTGGGGTGGAACGACACCGCGGCTGAGGTCGGGGTGGCGACGGTTGCGGAGCTGTTCGCGGCGCAGGTGGCGCGCGAGCCGGATGCGGTGGCGGTGGTCGACGGGGCTGTGGAGCTGTCGTACGGGGAGGTGGATGCGCGGGCGAATCGGTTGGCGCGCTATCTGACTGGCCTGGGAGTGGGGCCGGAGTCCGCTGTGGGGGTCTGCCTTGAGCGTGGCGTGGATCTGCAGGTGGCGTTGTTGGGGGTGTTGAAGGCTGGGGGTGCGTATGTGCCGTTGGATCCGGAGCATCCGGTGGAGCGGCTTGCGTATGTGGTGGGGGATGCGGGGCTGGGGGTGGTGCTGACGTCCCAGGTGCTGGCGGGGGTGGTGCCGGTGCCGGGTGAGGTGCGGCGGGTGGTGGTGGATGAGCTTGCGGTGGCGGGGGAGATCGCGGGTCTGGATGGCTCGGCGGTGGTGTGTGGGGGGCTTCGGGCGGAGCATCCGGCGTATGTGATCTACACGTCGGGGTCGACGGGGCGGCCGAAGGGCGTGGTGGTCTCGCATGTGGGTGTGGCGGGTCTGGTGGCCGGTCAGGTGCGGGAGTTGGGTGTGGGTCCGGGCTCGAGGGTGGGGCAGTTCGCGTCGGCTGCTTTCGACACTTTCGGGTGGGAGTGGTTGATGGCGTTGCTGTCGGGTGCGGCCCTTGTGGTGGTGCCGGGGGAGCGGCGGCTGGGTTCTGCGTTGCCGGAGTTTCTGTCCGAGGCGCGGGTGACGCATGTGACGTTGCCGCCGGGGGTGCTGGCCACGCTGGACGCGGGTTCGATCGGCACGGATGTGGTGTTGGTGGTGGCGGGGGAGGCGTGCCCGCCGGAGGTGATGGCTCGGTGGGCGTCGGGTCGCGCGATGTTCAACTCCTATGGTCCGACCGAGACGACGGTGGATGCGACGTTGTGGCGTTGTGATCCGGACGCGGTGGGGGTGGCGATCGGCACGCCGGTGGTCAACACCCGGGTGTTCGTGCTGGACGAGGCGCTGGCGCCGGTGCCGGCGGGTGTTGCGGGTGAGCTGTATGTGGCGGGTGCTGGTTTGGCGCGGGGGTATGTGGGGCGTGCGGGGCTGACGGCGGAGCGGTTCGTGGCGTGCCCGTTCGGTGGTGCGGGTGAGCGGATGTACCGGACGGGGGACCGGGCGCGGTGGACGGCGGAGGGGCAGCTGGTCTTCGCCGGGCGTACCGATGACCAGGTGAAGATCCGTGGCTTCCGGATCGAGCCGGGCGA
>NZ_JBSHDU010000176.1:0-2641 GCF_053616475.1 Streptomyces sp. NPDC055815
CCACCATCGGTGTCGCCACGGGTGCCCTGTCTGCGGAGGATGCGGCGGCGGGGGTGATTCCGGTCGGCCGACCGGTCGCGAACACCCGCTTCTACGTGCTCGATGCGGCGCTGCAGCCGGTGCCGGTGGGTGTGGTGGGAGAGCTGTATGTCGCGGGCGCGCAGTTGGCGCGGGGGTATGTCGGACGGCCGGGCCTGACCGGTGAGCGGTTCGTGGCCTGCCCGTTCGGGTCCGGGGAGCGGATGTACCGGACGGGGGACCGCGCCCGGTGGGCGGCGGATGGTCGTCTGGTGTTCGCCGGTCGCGCGGATGATCAGGTGAAGGTGCGTGGTTTCCGTATCGAGCCGGCTGAGATCGAGGCGGTACTGGCCACGCATCCGCAGCTCGGGCAGGTGGCGGTGCTCGCGCGGGAGGACGTGCCCGGGGAGATGCGTCTGGTCGCCTATGCCGTACCGGATGATGCGGACACCGACCATGCGGCGCTCGTCGAATCGGTGCGGTCCTTCGCCGCAGCCAGGCTGCCCGAGCACATGGTGCCGTCCGCGGTACTGGTCCTTGAGGCGCTGCCGCTGACGGGCAACGGCAAGCTCGACCGCAAGGCCCTCCCGGCTCCGGACTACGCGGCGGCAGCAGCGCGCTCGGGCCGCGGTCCGGCCAGTCTCCAGGAGGAGATTCTCTGCGATGCGTTCGCCGAGGTCCTGGGGCTGGAGAGCGTCGGGGTGCACGACGACTTCTTCGAGCTGGGTGGGCATTCGCTGCTGGCGACGCGGTTGGTGAGCCGGATCCGCACGGTGCTCGGCGTGGAGATGGAGATCAGGACGCTCTTCGACGCGCCGACTCCGGCCGGTGTGGCCGCCGGGCTCGACGGGGCGGTTTCGGCCCGTGCGGCACTGGTGCCGGTGGAGCGCCCGGAGCGGGTTCCGCTCTCGTACGGGCAGCGCCGTCTGTGGTTCATCGGCCAGTTGGAGGGCCCGAGCCAGACCTACAACAGCCCCGTCGTGGTGCGTTTGAGGGGGGAGCTGGACCGGCAGGCGCTCGGGCAGGCGCTGACGGATGTCATCGGGCGCCATGAAGTGTTGCGTACGGTCATCCGCGTCGCCGACGGCGAGCCCTACCAGCAGGTCGTACCCGTTGACGAACTCGACTGGGACCTGACCGTGATCGAGGTGAGCCAGGGGAGTCGGCCGCGAGAGGACGACTGCTTGCTGGACCTCGACGCCCTCTCGCCGGACGAGTCGGTGATCAGCCTGCCGACGATCGAGCCGTCCGCAGAGCTTCCGGCCGGTGAGATCGAGCAGCATGACCTGGCGGCTGCCATGGCACGAGCCACCGGGTATGAGTTCGACCTGTCGGCCGAGGTGCCGATGAGGGCGTGGCTCTTCGGCGTGGACGCGGACGAGCATGTACTGGTCGTGGTGGTGCACCACATCGCGGGTGATGGCTGGTCGATGGGCCCGTTGGCACGCGATGTCTCGGCGGCGTACGAGGCCCGCTGCGGTGGGGGCGCTCCGCAGTGGGATGCGCTGCCGGTGCAGTACGCGGACTATGCGCTGTGGCAGCGGGAGCTGCTCGGTGACGGTGGCGACGCGACGAGCCTGATGTCACGCCAGATGGATTACTGGCGTGACGCTCTGGCAGGGGCCCCGGTGGAACTCGCGCTGCCGTTCGACCGGGCGCGGCCGACAGCGGCGTCCCACCGCGGGTTCTCGGCCGGATTCGTCGTGCCGTCGGCTGTCCACGTGCGGCTGCGTGAGGTGGCGCGCGAGCGTGGCGTGACGGTGTTCATGGTGCTGCAGGCGGCGCTTGCGGTGACCCTGCACCGGTTGGGTGCGGGGACGGACATCCCGATCGGCTCGGCGATCGCGGGCCGTACGGACGAGGCTTTGGACGACCTCGTCGGCTGCTTCGTCAACACGCTGGTGATGCGGACGGATCTGGCCGGCGATCCGACGTTCGCTCAGGTGCTGGAGCGTGTGCGGGAGACGGGTCTTGGGGCCTATGCGCATCAGGACGTGCCGTTCGAGCGACTGGTGGAGGAGCTCGCCCCGGAACGCTCGCTGGCAAGGCATCCCCTGTTCCAGGTGGTCCTCACCAAGCTGAACGCCTCATCCGGGTGGGAGCTGGATGCGGCGACGCTGACCCTGCCCGGCGTCCGGTCCACACCGCTGTTCCTCGGGAAGCCCTCCGCGAAGTTCGACCTGGATGTGATGGTCGCGGAGGAGTACGACGCGCAGGGCGCTCCCGCCGGGGTGCGGGGTGCGGTGACCGTGGCCGCGGACCTGTTCGACGCGGATGCGGCGGAACGGATGGCGCAGCGGTTCATTCAGGTGCTGTCCGCGGTGGTGGCGGACCCGGCGGTGCGGGCCGGAGCGGTGGAGGTGCTGTCTTCGGAGGAGCGGGTTCGGGTTCTGGCCGGGTGGAATGACACGTCCGTCTCCCTGTCGGGGGAGTCGGTGTTGGGGTTGTTCGGGGCGCAGGTGGTGCGGACGCCGGACGCGGTGGCGGTGGTGCAGGACGGTGTGGAGCTCACTTACGCGGCGTTGGATGCTCGGGCGAATCGGTTGGCTCATTTCCTGCGGGTGCAGGGGGTGGGTGCGGAGTCGGTGGTGGGTCTGTGTCTGCCGCGTGGGGTGGAGACCCT
>NZ_JBSHDU010000177.1:0-2573 GCF_053616475.1 Streptomyces sp. NPDC055815
CTGTCAACGGCCATGTAGTTCTCCCCAGAGGCGGCCAGTAGTTCTCCCCACGGACGGCCAGTGGAAGTTCCCCGGTGGCGGCCAGATATATCCCCGCCCTCGGTCGGTGTGGATCAGCTGAAGGGCTTCACTCCCTTTCCGGTGGTGGCCTCGGTGAAGCGGAACGAGTCACCCTGAGTGACGGTGACGTGGGCATGATGGAGGAGCCGGTCGACGGTCGCGGTGGCCAGGGTCTTGGGCATGATCTCGTCGAACCCGGACGGGTGAAGGTTGCTGGAGACCGCGATCGAGCGTCGTTCATAGGCCGCGTCGACCAGGCGGTAGAAGCCCTCGGCCGCATCCTCGGAGACGGGCAGCAGGCCGATGTCGTCGACGATGATCAGGTCCGAGCGGACGATCTTCGCGAGGGCCCGGGCGATGGAGTCGTCCGCGCGGTGGCGGCGGACCAGCGCGCCCAGGTCCTCGATGGTGAACCAGGCGACGGCCAGGCCGGCCTCGACCGCGGTCTGCCCGAGTGCCTCGGTGAAGTGCGACTTTCCCGTCCCCGACGGTCCACAAATACAAAAATTCTCCCGGCGGCCGACCCATTCCAGGCTCTTGAGCGCGTCTTGGGTGGCCCTGGGGATGGACGACTTGTTCTCGTGCCAGTCCCCGAACGTCTTGCCGGTGGGGAAGCCGGCTCGCTTGCGGCGGGTGTGGAGGTTGGCGCGGTCGCGACCGGCGGCTTCCTCGGCGAGGAGGACACGGACGACCTCCGCCGGGTCCCAGCGTTGGGCCTTCGCGGTGGGGATGATGTCGGTCAGCGACCTGCGGATGTGCGGGAGTTTGAGCCGCTTGGTGAGTTCGATGGCCTCGGCGAGCGGGTCGCCGTTGGTGCCGTGAACGGTGCGAAGAGGGGTGGCCATCAGAGGTGGTCGCTTTCGTCGTACTCGGGAAGATCAGAGGTGCTCGGGGTGGCGGCGCCGAGGGCGGACCAGGCGGAGGTGCCCGGCTGCAGCGAGTGGTTCTCGCTGCGGCGGACCGGCTCGGTGATCCCGTGAACGGACTGGTAGTCGAGGATCGACATGAGGTCCTTGTCCGCGAAGCGGGCGGTGACCGCGGCGGTGCCGAGCGCGCGGTCGACTTCCGCTGCCGAGTAGAGCTTCGAGAGCGCGACGGCCTCGGCCATCTTCGCCTTGATCCGGCGGACCCCGGCCGCCCCGGCCTCGACAAGCCAGCTCGCAGCACCCGGGCCGAGCTGGAGGAATGCGGCCTCCTCAGCGGTGACCGCCTTCGGAGTCCGGTCGGCTTCCTTGTCCTCGCGCGGCGGATAGTGGTCATCGGCCAGGACCGGCGAGCCGGGCTCGCCGCGCAGGTGGCGGGCGACCTCGCGGGCGGAGCCGTCCTCGTCGACCGCGGTGACGATCAGCTCGTCGCCGTGGAAACGGGCCCAGACGCGGGTGTCGATCAGCTCGTGCGGGACCGAGTAGCGGACCGCTTCGACCGAGATCGTCGATTCCCAGGTGACCCGGCGGGTGGTGCCGAAGGTCGCGGTGAACGGCTCGCGCGGCAGCGGGTGCAGCCGCTGCCGTTCCTCCGCGACCCGGTCGAGGGGCTTGCTCCGAGTCGCCCGGTGCGTGCGGGAGTTGACCTCGTCGCAGAAGACCCGGCAGGCCGCTTCGAGTTCGCCGAAGCTCTTGTAGTTCTCGCGGAGGTTCACGTCCTTCGGGACCAGGTCGGCCTTCGCGATCTTCACGGTCGACTCCGATCCGCCCTTGGTCTCGGGGTCGGCCGGCAGACACGTTCGTATGGTCGTGCCGTAGTGCCGGGCGACCTCGACGATCTCCGGATTGCGGACGGCGATCCCGGCGACGTGGTCGGTGGTGACCGTTTTCTCGTTGTCCGTGAGCACGAACGCCGGGACCCCGCCGATCCGGCGGAACGTTGCGTCCAGAGCCGCGGTGATCGTCGGTAGCGTCTTGTCCCAGATCGGGATGACGACCCGAAAACGGGACCAGGCCAGCCATGCGCAGAACAGCGTGGTCTTGCGGCCGCCGATGACCGGGCCGTCGCCGAAGTCGTACTGAAGCCAGAGTCCGGGCTCGGTCACCCACGGCCGGTAGATCCGGCGCCGACCTGCCCTGAACTGGGATTTTGCCTCGGCGACGGTGCGGCGGGTGGTGCGTTCCCCGCCCGTGAAGCCCATCGCGGTGATCCGCTTGTGGACCACGTCCGCGCGGATCTTGCCCTGCGAGCGGACCACCAGTTCCTCGATCTTCGGCAGATAGTCGTCGATCTTCCTGGCCCGGTGACGGTGCTGGCCAGGGTTCTGGCCGGCGGCCCGCATCTTCACATAACGGGCCACCGTGTGGTGGTCGCACCCGGCCAGCTCGGCCGCAGCGCGGTAACTCCCCGTGAGGTCGTAAGCCTCAAGGATTTCCATGATCTCCCTGCTGTTCTTCACCCGCTCAAGCGTCGCCGAGCAGGACTTGTCGGGGCGAGCGGGGAGAAATCTGGCCGTACGCGGGGAATCCCGTGGCCATCAGTGGGGCGGTAAATGGCCGCCTATGGGGAGCTTGTCATGGCCGCCGTCA
>NZ_JBSHDU010000178.1:0-2509 GCF_053616475.1 Streptomyces sp. NPDC055815
TCGTTGGCGATCGAGAAGGTCGTCAACGCGCCCCGGGTGATGAGGAGTTGCTTGCCGATCTCGACGATCTCGATGAGCTTGGTCGGGTTGGAGTCGAGGTCGACCATGTTGCCGGCCTCCTTCGCGGCCGACGTGCCCGTGTTCATCGCGACACCGACGTCGGCCTGCGCGAGCGCGGGCGCGTCGTTCGTGCCGTCACCGGTCATCGCGACGAGCTTGCCGCCGGCCTGTTCCCGCTTGATGAGGGCCATCTTGTCCTCGGGCGTGGCCTCGGCGAGGAAGTCGTCGACACCGGCCTCCTCGGCGATCGCCTTCGCGGTCAGCGGGTTGTCACCCGTGATCATGACCGTCTTGATGCCCATACGGCGCAGCTCGTCGAACCGCTCCCGCATGCCCTCCTTGACGACGTCCTTCAGGTGGATGACACCCAGGACCCGTGCCCCGTCCGCGTCCTCCACCGCCACAAGCAGTGGCGTGCCACCAGCCTGCGCAATGGCGTCGGTGCGTTCCTGGGCGTCCTTGGCGACCTCGCCACCGCGCTCCTCCACCCACGCCACGACCGAACCGGTCGCTCCCTTGCGGACCTTGCGCCCGTCCACGTCCACGCCCGACATCCGGGTCTGGGCGGTGAAGGCGACCCACTCCGCGCCCACCAACTCGCCCTGGTGACGCTCGCGGAGCCCGTACTTCTCCTTGGCGAGGACCACGATCGAGCGTCCCTCGGGCGTCTCGTCGGCGAGCGAGGACAGCTGGGCCGCGTCGGCGACCTCGGCGGCCGTCGTCCCGGCGACCGGGACGAACTCGGAGGCCTGCCGGTTGCCGAGGGTGATGGTGCCCGTCTTGTCGAGGAGGAGGGTGGACACGTCACCGGCGGCCTCGACGGCCCGGCCGGACATCGCGAGGACGTTGCGCTGCACGAGCCGGTCCATGCCGGCGATGCCGATCGCGGACAGCAGCGCGCCGATCGTGGTCGGGATCAGGCAGACCAGCAGGGCCGTGAGCACGATCATCGAGGTCTGCTTGTCGGCGCCCGCGTAGATCGCGAACGGCTTCAGCGTGACCACGGCGAGCAGGAAGACGATCGTCAGCGACGCCAGGAGGATGTTGAGGGCGATCTCGTTCGGGGTCTTCTGCCGGGCCGCGCCCTCGACCAGGTTGATCATCCGGTCGATGAACGTCTCGCCCGGCTTCGTCGTGATCTTGATGACGACCCGGTCGGACAGCACCTTCGTACCGCCGGTGACCGCACACCGGTCGCCGCCGGACTCCCGGATGACCGGGGCGGACTCGCCGGTGATCGCGGACTCGTCGACCGAGGCCACGCCCTCGACGACGTCACCGTCGCCGGGGATGATGTCGCCGGCCTCGCAGACCACCAGGTCACCGATGCGCAGCTCGGTGCCGGGCACCTGCTCCTCGCCCTTGCCGTCCTTGGTCAGACGGCGGGCGACGGTGTCCGTCTTGGCCTTGCGCAGGGTGTCGGCCTGCGCCTTGCCCCGGCCCTCGGCGACCGCCTCCGCCAGGTTGGCGAAGATCGTCGTCAGCCACAGCCAGGCGGTGATCGCCCAGCCGAACCAGTCCCCCGGGTTCTTCACCGCGAGCACGGTCGTGACGACCGAGCCGACGAGCACCACGAACATCACCGGCGACTTGACCATCACCCGCGGGTCGAGCTTGCGCAGAGCGTCCGGGAGGGACGTGACCAGCTGCTTGGGGTCGAACAGCCCGCCGCCGACGCGTCCGGTCTCGGCAGGCCTTCCGGTGGAATCCCCTGCCTGCGGGGGCCGGGTGGGAGTGAGGGTGCTCATGCTGCGAGTCCTTCGGCGAGCGGTCCCAGAGCGAGGGCCGGGAAGTAGGTGAGACCGGTGATGATCACGATCGTGCCGACCAGGAGACCGGTGAACAGCGGCTTCTCCGTCCGGAGCGTGCCCGCCGTCTCCGGTACGGGCGTCTGCTCGGCCAGCGACCCGGCCAGGGCGAGGACGAACACCATCGGCAGGAACCGGCCGAGCAGCATCGCGATGCCGATCGTGGTGTTGAACCACTGGGTGTCGGCGTTCAGACCCGCGAAGGCGGAGCCGTTGTTGTTCGCGCCCGAGGTGTACGCGTAGAGGATCTCGGAGAAGCCGTGCGCGCCGGAGTTGGTCATCGAGTCCGCCGGCGTCGGCAGGGCCATCGCCAGGGCGGTGAAGCAGAGCACGAGGGCCGGGGTGACGAGGATGTAGCAGGCCGCGAACTTGATCTCTCGCGTGCCGATCTTCTTGCCCAGGTACTCGGGCGTGCGGCCGACCATCAGTCCGGCGATGAACACCGCGATGATCGCCATGATCAGCATGCCGTAGAGGCCGGAGCCGACACCGCCGGGCGCGATCTCGCCGAGCTGCATGCCCAGCATCGTGATCCCGCCGCCGAAGCCGGTGTACGAGGAGTGGAAGGAGTTCACCGCACCGGTCGACGTCAGCGTCGTGGCCACCGCGAAGATCGACGAGCCGCCGATCCCGAACCGGGT
>NZ_JBSHDU010000179.1:0-2371 GCF_053616475.1 Streptomyces sp. NPDC055815
CGCAAGCGAGGTGCCCTCGGCGCAGGCGCCGCCGATCGACGTGCCCGGACGCTGTCGCGTCCGGGCGGCGGCGCACCACCGGCCCCAGCCCCCAGCCCTCACCCGTATGGGTTGACCTGCGGAAACAGCTGAAAATCCACCCCCTGGCGAGCACTTAAAGTGATACAGTTTTCTTGTTGGTCGGAGTGGCACCGGCCAACACCAAGACACCCTCACCCTCCCAACTCAAGGGACAACCATGACCCCGAACGAAATGCCCTCCGCATCTTCTCTTTCTGCCGAGTTCACCGGAACGCACGCGGAAATCGTCACCGCGCTGAAGACCGTGGAATTCGGAATCAACGCGAAGGAAGTGAACCCGAACCAGCGGGGCGTGCTCATCGAGACCGCCGACGACACCGCCACGTTCACTTCCTTCGACTTCGAGACGGCCGTTTCCGTGACCGTCCCGTGCGGCACTCCCCAGACCCCCGGCTCCTCGTTCCTCGACCACTCCGAGCTGACCAAGACCCTCACGGCCCTCGTCGCGGGCGAGACCAAGACGGCCGCCGACAAAACGCCCGTCAGCCTCACCGGCGACCTCCTCGACGGCGGCGGCATGACCATCCCGATCGCCACCTGCGACATCGCCGGCTTCACCCACCCGCCGCTCCCCGCCCCCGCCCTGGCCACCGTCGACAGCGAGGCCTTCCTCGCCCAGCTCAAGCGCACCCTCCCCGCCAGGGGCGACGACGCCACCCTGCCCGCCCTGACCGGCGTACAGCTCACCCTGACCGGCTCGACCCTCACCATGGCCGCCAGCGACCGCTACCGCTTCGCGGTCGCCGACGTCGCCACCCACCCCGTCCACGCCGACCTCCCCGAGGGCCAGGCCGCCACGGCGCTCATCCCCGGCGGTACCCTCAAGCGGCTCGCCCAGGCCCTCAAGACCCACACCGGCCCCCTCGCCCTCGGCATCACCCCCGACGGCGACTGGGCCACGCTGATGGCAGGTCAGACCACCATCACCATCCGCACCCTCGCCCACCGGCTCCCCGGGTACAGCCGACTGTTCCCCGAGACCGTCGCCGTCTCCGTCCGCATCCCGCGCACCGCGCTCGCAGGCGCCGTCAAGAAGTGCACCGCGCTCATCAAGGCCAAGGGCGACAAGCACACCCCGCTCAGCCTCCTGTGGGACGCCGACGGCGCCCTCACGCTCGCGCCGGCACTCCCCGAGCCCCAGGACCGCGCCCGCCTCAAGGGCATCCCCCTGCCCTACACCCCCGAGCAGGGCGACCCCACGGCGCTGCACCGCTCCCACATGTCCTTCCGCCCGGCATTCCTCACGGACGCCCTCGACGCCTTCACCGGCGACACCATCAACCTCCACAACCCCGGCGCCACCGAAGCACAGTGCACGGTCAAGCCCGTCGTCTTCACCCACACCCCCGACCTGACCGGAGACGGATACCGCCACCTCCTGATGCCCATCCGCCTCGAACCCGGCACCTGGACCCTCTGACCCCCACCCGCCGGGGCGCCAGCCGCGCCCCGGCGGGTCACCCGAGCAAGGAAGACAGATGATCCTGATCCACTGCCCGGCGTGCGAGGGCACCTACCACCTCGTCTCCAGCGGCACGCTCCAGTGCCCCACGTGCGACCGCCAGATCACGCCCCGCGACATCTCCCTCGACGGCCAAGAGGCATGGGCCGTCGACCCCGCCGGTCGTCTGGGATACGTCACCGACCCCGCCGCATCGCTCCAGGACATGGACGACGCAATCGAGGAGTACGCCTCCGCCCCCGACAGGGACGCCCGGCGCCTCGCCCTGAACCACTTCCAAGCCGGCCTCACGGCCTACGCCGAGGCACGCGAGACCGGCCTCGCCCAGCCCCGCCGCTACACCGGCAACGAGATCCGGCGCGCCGTCAACGACGCCGCCGACCTCATCAACGAGAAACTGAATCTCGACGAGCCGGAAAGCGACATCGTGAACCTCTGCGTAAACGCTTCAATCACGCTCATGGAAAACCCGAAAGCCTCCTTCGAGCAAGTCGTAACGCAGAATTACGGAATCACGGTAGAAGAAATCATGGGGTGGTGGGGCTGGGGATACGAATAGCCCAGACCCGACCCCAAGAGGGTGTGATCCGGTTGTGCCAACCCAACCTCCTGCATCAAACTGACCACCCCCAACTCCCCTTCCTAGCCAGCTGCCCGCGTCAGCGGGCCTTGGGTCCGGGAGCGAAGCGGACGGGCCCTCACCCCGCACACCCGCACCGCGCCTGACTGCCCGCCAGTCTCGCCGTGCGGAGCACGGCCGCTCTCCTGGAGCGAAGCGGAGGGAGAGCCCGGTGGGCGAAGCCCACCGGTGCCGTTGAACTCCCCGGC
>NZ_JBSHDU010000180.1:0-2353 GCF_053616475.1 Streptomyces sp. NPDC055815
CCACCATCGGTGTCGCCACGGGTGCCCTGTCTGCGGAGGATGCGGCGGCGGGGGTGATTCCGGTCGGCCGACCGGTCGCGAACACCCGCTTCTACCTTCTGGATGCGGCGTTGCAGCCGGTGCCGGTGGGTGTGGTGGGGGAGCTGTATGTCGCGGGCGCGCAGTTGGCGCGGGGCTATGTGGGACGGCCGGGCCTGACCGGTGAGCGGTTCGTGGCCTGCCCGTTCGGGTCCGGGGAGCGGATGTACCGGACCGGGGACCGCGCCCGGTGGAGTGCGGACGGCCGGCTGGTGTTCGCCGGGCGTGCCGATGACCAGGTGAAGGTGCGCGGGTTCCGGATCGAGCCGGGCGAAGTGCAGGCGGTACTGGCGTCACATCCGCAGGTGGGGCATGTAGCTGTGGTGGCCCGGCAGGACGTGCCCGGGGAGATGCGTCTGGTCGCCTATGTCGTACCGGATGATGCGGACACCGATCATGCGGCGCTTGTCGAGTCGGTGCGGTCCTTCGCCGCTGCGCGGCTGCCGGAGCACATGGTCCCGTCCGCGGTACTGGTCCTTGAGGCGCTGCCGCTGACGGGCAACGGCAAGCTGGACCGTGCTGCTCTTCCGGCCCCGGACTACGCGGCGGCGGGCGCGGGTGTCGGGCGGGGGCCGGCGACGGTGCAGGAGGAGATCCTGTGCCAGGCCTTCGCGCAGGTCCTGGGAGTGGAGCGGGTCGGCGTCGACGACGACTTCTTCACCCTCGGCGGACACTCACTGCTGGCCGTACGGCTGGTGAGCCGGATGCGGGCGCTGCTCGGCGTGGAGGTGGGGATCCGCGAGCTCTTCGAGGCGCCGACAGTGGCGGGCCTGGCTGCACTGCTCGCCGAAGCGGACCAGGCCCGCGCGGCCTTGGTGCCGATGGAGCGCCCGGAGCGCGTGCCGCTCTCGTACGGGCAGCGCCGTCTGTGGTTCATCGGCCAGTTGGAGGGACCGAGCCAGACCTACAACAGCCCTGTGGCGCTGAGGCTCGACGGACGGCTGGACCGGCAGGCACTGTCCGCCGCGCTGAGGGACGTGATGGCGCGCCACGAGTCGCTGCGCACGGTGTTCCAGGTGGCGGACGGCGAGCCGTACCAGCACGTCCTTGACCTGGACGAGATCGGCTGGGACCTGCCGACCGAACGGATCTCTGCCACGGAACTGCCTGACGTACTGGCTCGCATCTCTGCGTACGCCTTCGATCTCGCCGCCGAAGTCCCGGTGAAGGCATGGCTGTTCGAGCTCGGGCCCGATGCGCACGTGCTCGCCTTGGTGGTGCATCACATCGCGGGTGACGGGTGGTCGACCGCGCCCTTGGCGCGTGATGTGTCGCAGGCGTACGGGGCGCGACTGGAGGGCCGGGCTCCGGAGTGGAGTCCGCTGCCGGTGCAGTACGCCGACTACACCCTGTGGCAGCGGGAGCTCCTGGGGGCCGAGGACGACGAAGCAAGTCTGATGTCGCGGCAGGTCGCGTACTGGCGCGACGCGCTGGAGGGTGTGCCGGAGGAGCTGGGTCTTCCGTTCGACCGACCTCGTCCTGCGGTCGCGTCGCACCGAGGCGACTCGGCCGTGTTCGAGATGCCGGCAGAGTTGCACGGGCGGATGGTGGAGGCAGCCCGCGCCGAAGGCGTGACGGTGTTCATGGTGCTGCAGGCGGCGCTCGCGGCGACGCTGTCCCGGCTGGGTGCGGGGACGGACATCCCGATCGGTTCGGCGATCGCGGGCCGGACGGACGAGGCGCTGGACGAACTGGTCGGCTGCTTCGTCAACACGCTGGTGATGCGGACGGACCTGTCCGGCGATCCGACGTTCCGTGAATTGCTCTCCCGTGTACGCGAGTCGGGGCTGGGGGCGTATGCCCATCAGGACGTGCCGTTCGAGCGGCTGGTGGAGGAGCTCGCTCCGACCCGTTCCATGGCGCGGCACCCCCTGTTCCAAGTCGTCCTCACGATGCACAACACCGCGGAAGCGACCGTGGCGCTGCCCGGCCTCGAGGTCGAACTGCTCTCGACCGATCGTCCGGCGGCGAAGTTCGACCTGGACGTGATGGTCGGAGAGACGCACGACAGCGACGGAGCTCCGGCCGGGGTACGGGGTGCGGTGACGGTCGCGACCGACCTCTTCGATCCCGGGACCGCGCGGACGCTGGCCGACCGCTGGGTCGCGGTGCTGGACCGGCTGCTGGCGGACCCCGACCGACGGCTGTCGGCGGTGGAGGTTCTTGATCCGGCCGAGCGGCAGCGGGTGTTGGTGGACTGGAATGACACGTCCGCCTCCGTCTCTGGCGAGTCGGTGTTGGGGTTGTTCGGGGCGCAGGTGGTGCGGACGCCGGA
>NZ_JBSHDU010000181.1:0-2156 GCF_053616475.1 Streptomyces sp. NPDC055815
GACCGGGCGCGGTGGACGGCGGAGGGGCAGCTGGTCTTCGCCGGGCGTACCGATGACCAGGTGAAGATCCGTGGCTTCCGGATCGAGCCGGGCGAGGTCGAGTCGGTGCTGGCCGCGCATCCGCGGGTGGGGCAGGCGGCGGTGATCGCACGGGAGGACACCCCCGGTGACAAGCGCCTGGTCGCGTATGTGGTGGGCGAGGTGCGGGGTGCTGAGCTGCGGGAGTTCGTGGCGGGGCGGCTGCCGGAGTACATGGTGCCGTCGGCGGTGGTGGTGCTGGACGAGCTGCCGTTGACGGTGAACCGGAAGCTGGACCGCAAGGCACTGCCCGTCCCCGAGTACACGGTGACCTCCACAAGTGGCGGCCGCGGTCCTGTGTCGGTGCAGGAGGAGATCCTGTGCCAGGCCTTCGCACAGGTCCTGGGCATCGAGCGAGTCGGGGTCGACGACGACTTCTTCGCACTGGGTGGACACTCACTCCTCGCCGTACGGCTGGTGAAGCAGCTGGATGGCCGGGGTGTGTCGGTGTCGGTGCGGGCGCTGTTCCAGAGCCCGACGCCGGCGAGTCTGGCCGCGGTCGCTGCACCGGATGCGGTGGAGGTGCCGGAGAACCGGATCCCGGAGGAGGCCGAGCGGATCACCCCGGACATGCTGCCGCTGGTCGACCTGAGCGGTGAGGAGGTCGATCGGATCGTCGCTGCCGTCGAGGGCGGCGCTGCGAACGTCGCCGACGTCTATCCGTTGGCGCCGTTGCAGGAGGGGCTGTTCTTCCACCACCTGCTGGAGGCGGATGGTGGCGTGGACGCGTACGTGGCGCCGCGCGTGCTGCGGTTCGAGTCGCGGGAGCGACTGGACGGGTTCCTCGCAGCGCTTCAGCGAGTGGTGGACCGGCATGACATCTACCGCACGGGCTTTGTGTGGGAGGGGCTGAGCGAGCCGGTCCAGGTGGTGGTCCGCAGGGCGACTCTGCCGGTCACGACGGTGGACCTTGCTTCTGACGCTCCCGACGCGGTCGAGCAGTTGATTGCGGTGGTCGGGACCGTGATGGATCTCGGGCGAGCGCCGCTGATCGATGTCCACGTGGCCGCCGAGCCTGGGAGTGATGGGCGGCAATGGCTCGCGCTGCTGCGGATGCATCACCTGGTGCAGGACCACACCACACATGACGTGTTGCTCCAGGAACTGGATGCGTTCCTGACGGGGCGCGAGGACGCGCTGCCGGAACCGCTGCCGTTCCGCAACTTCGTGGCGCAGGCACGGCTGGGTGTGACGCGCACGGAGCACGAGGAGTACTTCGCGGGCCTGCTCGGCGATGTCGAGGAGACCACTGCTCCTTACGGTCTGATGGATGTGCATGGTGATGGCCGGGGTGTGGTGCGCTCGCATTTGGGCGTGGAGGAGGGGGTCGGCCGGCGGGTGCGGGAGGTGGCTCGCTCGCTGGGGGTGAGTGCGGCGAGTGTGTTCCATCTGGCGTGGGCCCGGGTCCTCGCGACGGTCAGTGGTCGGGACGATGTCGTGTTCGGCACGGTGCTGTTCGGGCGGATGAACGCGGGTGCCGGCGCGGACCGGGTGCCGGGCCTGTTCATCAATACGCTGCCGGTGCGGGTACGGGTCGGTGCCGAGGGTGTGGGGCAGGCGCTGGAGGGCGTACGGGATCAGCTGGCCGAGCTGCTGGTGCACGAGCACGCGCCGCTGACCCTCGCGCAGCAGGCCAGTGGGATGCCGGGTGGCAGCCCGCTGTTCACGTCGCTGTTCAACTACCGGCACGGCAAGTCCCGTACGGACCGTGAGACGGCTTCGGAGGCCGACGCTGCACGTCAGGGCATCAGTACGGTGTCGATGCGCGAGACGACGAACTATCCGGTGGCCGTGTCGGTCGAGGATCTGGAGTTGCAGTTCGCGCTGACTGTGGATGCCGTGGGTTCGGTGGACGGTCAGGCGCTGTGCCGCCTGCTGCACACCTGCCTGGACAACCTCGTCGCCGCGCTGGAAGACCACCCCGACATCCGGCTGTCGGACGTCGACATCCTCGGCGAGACCGAGCGGCGCCAGCTCCTCGCGGCGTGGAACGACACGGCGGTGGCGGTCGAGGGGGCGACCGTGCCCGAGCTGTTCGCGGTGCAGGTGGCGCGGACGCCGGATGCGGTGGCGGTGGT
>NZ_JBSHDU010000182.1:0-1954 GCF_053616475.1 Streptomyces sp. NPDC055815
CGGGTTTTGTGGGGGGGGGGGGGGGGGGGGGGGCCGGGGGGGGGGGGGGCGGCGGCCCCGGCCCCCCCCCCCCCCACCCCCGTGGGGGGCTGGTGCCGTCGGTGAGGGTCGGGCCGCTCCGCTGCGCTCCGGGCCCTCGCTATGGTCGTCCGAACGGGCTCTTCGCAAGCGAAGAGCCCTCGGCGCAAGCGCCGTCGGACTTGTCGGCCGGGTGCTGCGCACCCTCACGTTGGTCGGCCGGACCGGTTCCTTCGCAAGCGAAGGAACCTCGGCACCTGCGGTGCCGCCGACCGACGTACCCGGACGCTGTCGCGTCCGGGCGGCGGCACACCACCGGCCCCAGCCCCAAGAATCACCCGAACGGGTGGCGCTTGGTTTGTGTTCGAACCCTTCACTCGGAGGGGTCTATTTAGGCCTCCACCTGCGAAAACACCCCCATGCGACAGTGAAAGATGATACAGTTTTCTTGTTGGTCGGCGGTGGCACCCGACCAACACCCAAGACACCCACCCCAATTCGAAGGGACCACCATGCCCGAAACCGGCAAGCCCGCCGCGACCTCGTACGCGCTCCTCGTCCTCCCGGACGGCATGTTCAAGGTCATCGACTGGCCGGCCAATTCCGGCGAGACCCTGAAGACCCTGCGCACCGAGATCGAGTGCTCCATGGTCGACGTCGTCGACATCACCCCGAACCTGTCGATGTGGATCGACGACGAAGGCCTGTACTCCGAGAACCCCTACGTGAACGTGGCGGCCTCCTACCTGTTCAGCAGGTACGCCACCCCGCACCAGCCCTACCTGGGGAACGCTGTCTTCACCGGCGGAACCGACAAGGACGGCGACACCCTGGGCCTCAGCGAAGACCAGACGCTGGAGCTGGTCCAGCACCTCCTCACCATCATCGCGTAACGCACGAGACGTCCTGACGGGTGGCAGGGGAGTGAACCTCCGCTGCCACCCAGTGAGAGGAAAGCATGTTCACCTTCGTGTGCGACTGGGCCAACCGCAGAATTTCTGTCAGGGACCAGAAATTCATCATTGTGGTCCAGGCGGAAACACACCGAGAAGCCGTAGTGAAGGCGGCCCACGCGGCCCTCACCCGATATCCGGATGTCGCATACTACGAATCCCCCCGAACCTTCTGGGAGGGAGAATTCGGGGCGGTTCGTGTGGCGGAATTCAGGGGCGACGTGACCGGAAGCATCATCGACCGCGAAGAATACGACCTCATCACCACCTGAGAACTGCGCCCGGTGGGGGAGTGGCACCCCCACCGGGCCGCCAAGACGCCCAAAGACAGGAAAGAAGGACCAGCATGTGCGCATTCCACATCACGGCGAGCGAGTCCGACCATGAGCGCGGAATCGAATACCTCGGACGCCTTATGGAGCGGGCCAAGGGCGGGAAGCACTACCTCACCCTCACTGTCTCGGGAATCGGCGGAGGATTCACAGTTCGCTTTCTCGAATTCACCCAGAACGAAGACGGAACCGACTTCGAGGCATGCGTCATTGAGGCGATGGAATTCGCCGACCTCATGGCATGCGCGATGACCGGAGCGCATGCGGGCGGAATCATCCTCCGGAGCGAGACAGAAAATGGAGACATCGTCAGGGGATGGTCCATTAAGGAGGGAGTCCCCCGGGCACTGAACGCTAGCCAGATGCGCAACGCGCATTGTGTAACCCCGACCGGAGAGCGCATCCCGCCCGAGGCCAAGACGGAATGTGTGGACGCATTCCACATCCTCAAGTAGGCCCAAGAGGGTGTGGTCTGGTTCTGCCAACTCAACCTCCTGCATCAAACTGACCACCCCCAACTCCCCTTCCTAGCCAGCCGCCCGCGTCAGCGGGCCTTGGGTCCGGGAGCGAAGCGGACGGGCCCTCACCCCGCACACCCGCACCGTGCCTGACTGCCCGCCAGTCTCGCCGTGCGGAGCGCAGCGGAGCACG
>NZ_JBSHDU010000183.1:0-1943 GCF_053616475.1 Streptomyces sp. NPDC055815
GCGAAGGCCTGGCACAGGATCTCCTCCTGCACCGACGCAGGCCCCCGCCCGGCACCCACCCGGTACTCCGGAGCCGGCAACGCCTTGCGGTCCAGCTTTCCGTTCAAGGTCAACGGCAGCCCGTCCAGCACCACCACGGCCGACGGCACCATGTATCCGGGCAGCCACTCCGTCACCCACGCGCGCAAGGCATCCGGCAGCGTGTCGGCCGCCGCCTCAGCCGTGGGAACCACATAGGCGACCAGGCGCTGGTCACCCGGGACGTCCTCCCGCGCGAGCACCGCCGCCTGGCCGACCCGCGGATGTGAGGCCAGCACCGCCTCGATCTCACCCGGCTCGATCCGGAAACCGCGGATCTGCACCTGGTGATCGGTACGCCCGGCGAAGACCAGCCGCCCCTCCGCCGTCCACCGCGCCCGGTCCCCGGTCCGGTACATCCGCTCACCCGCACCACCGAACGGGTTCGCCACGAACCGCTCCGCCGTCAGCCCCGTACGCCCCGCATAGCCCCGGGCCAGACCCACCCCGGCCACGTACAACTCGCCCGCGACACCCACGGGCACCGGCGCCAGGTACTCGTCCAGCACGTACACCTGGGTGTTCAGCCCCGGCGTACCGATCGAGACGGTCGTCGGGTCGTCGCAACGCCACAGCGTCGCATCCACGGTCGTCTCGGTCGGACCGTAGGAGTTGAGCATCGTGCGACCCGGCGCCCACCGCGCCATCACCTCGGGCGGGCACGCCTCGCCGGTTACCACCAGTACGGTGTCCGTGCTGATCGAGCGCTCGTCGAGGGTGGCGAGCAGACCCGGCGGCAGCGTCACATGCGTCACCCGTGTCTCGGCCAGGAACTCCGGCAGCGCGGTCCCGAGCCGGCGCTCGGCCGGCACCACGACGAGGGCCGCGCCCGACAGCAGCGCCATCAGCCATTCCCACCCGAAGCAGTCGAAGGAGGCCGAGGCGAACTGGCCCACGCGTGCGCCCGGTCCCACCTCGAGATCCCTCACCTGACTCGCCACCAGGCTCGCCACGCCGAAGTGCGAGACCACCACGCCCTTCGGACGGCCGGTCGAGCCGGACGTGTAGCCCACGTACGCCGGGTGCTCCAGCCGCAGCTGGGCGCAGGCCACCGCCGAACTGTCGAGACCGGCGATCTCCGCCGCCACCGCCGGGTCATCCACCACGACCTGCCGCACCTCACCCGGCAGCACCCCGGCCAGCGCCTGGGAGGTCAGCACGACCTGCATCCCCGCGTCCCGCACCACGAAGGCGATGCGCTCGGCAGGGTGATCCTGATCCAGCAGTACGTACGCGCCCCCGGCCTTCAGGACGCCCAGCAGGGCCACCTGCAGGTCGGCACCGCGTTCGAGGCAGATCCCGACAGCCGACTCCGGGCCGATCCCCATGCCGGTCAGGCGCCGCGCCAGCTGATTCGCCCGCGCATCCACCTCCTGGTACGAGAGCTCCACAGCCCCGTCGACCACCGCCAACGCATCCGGGTCGCGCGTCACCTGTGCCTCGAACAGCTCCGCAACCGTCGCCGCCTCGACGTCGGCCGCGGTGTCGTTCCACTCCACCAGCACCCTGTGGCGCTCGGCCGCTTCCAGCACATCCACCGTGCTCACCCGCACCGACGGATCCTCGACGACCGCCGACAACACCCGAACCCAGCGGTTCGTCATCTCCGTGGCCGTCGCCGCATCGAACAGATCAGCCGCCGCAATCAGCTGTCCGTTCAGACCGGCCGGCGCACCGTCGGCATCGAAGACCTCGGCGGCGGCGACCTCCAGGTCGAACTTGGCCACGGGAGCACCCCCGGCCATGCGGGAGGCCCGGGCCTCTGACAGATCGAGCTTCGCCGAAGCGGCGTTCTGCAGGGTCAGCATCACCTGGAACAGCGGATGCCGCGCCATGGAACGCGCCGGCGCCAGCTCCTCCACCAG
>NZ_JBSHDU010000184.1:0-1930 GCF_053616475.1 Streptomyces sp. NPDC055815
TGTGGGCCCGCGCCCGCGCTGGGCTTCGCCCCGCTGCCGTGTGGGCAATCGTCCCGCTGGGGCGGGACGGGTGGGCACACGGGACGGCGCCCTCTCGCGGCGCCTCCGCGTTCCGCGCCCCGACCCGCACCCACTGTGGCGGCGTGCATCCGGTGCGGGTTCAGGCGCGGAAGCCTCTGGCGCCGGCAAGGGCGCCGTCCCGTGTGCCCACCCGTCCCGCCCCAGCGGGACGATTGCCCACACGGCAGCGGGGCGAAGCCCAGCGCGGGCGCGGGCCCACACGGGGCGCGGGCCGAGGCGCCGCTCAGCCGGGGCGCGGGCTCGGTACCGTGCTGCGCTTCAGTCGCGGGGCGCGCGGGCGAGTTGGCGGGATTGGGCTACCAGGCGGTTCGCGCTGTCCCAGACCTCCGCGTCCTCCTCCAGGAAGCCGCCGGCCAGGTTCCGCGTGGTGATGGAGACACGGAGGGGGCCGGGGGCCGGGCGGCAGCGGACGTGCGTGGTGAGCTCCACGGTCGGCGTCCAGCCCTTGAGGCCCAGCTCGAACGAGGTCGGCGGCAGGGCGTCGACCGCGAGCAGCACGGACAGCGCGTCGGGCTCGCGCCCGTCGGCCAGGCCGAACCACGCGCGCATCTCGCCCTTGCCCGAGGGCGCGCCGACCGCCCAGCCCACGCAGGCCGGGTCGAGACGGAGGTCGAGCCGGTCGGCGATGGCCGAGGAGCCGGGGATCCTGGGGGCCGGGTTGTCCGCGGCGCTGAAGCAGTTCTCGATCGCCGCCATCGCCGGGGGCGTCGCCGTGGTGCGCACGTCGTCCGGGAGGGCGTCGAGGTCTCCGTACGAGGCGAGGACCCGGATGCGCTCGACCTCGGTGCCGTCCTCCTCGTACTGGAAGAGGGAGGCCTGTCCGGTGGAGAGGGTCCGGCCGGTGCGCACGGTCTGCGTCCGGACCACCGCGGGGCCCGGCACGGACGGCGTGAGGTAGTGCGCCGAGATGGTGAAGGGGTCCGGGTGCGGGAGGTGGTCGCCGAGGGCGCGGCCGAGCAGCGCGAGGAGGTAGCCGCCGTTGACGGCGCGGATGATCGTCCATCCGGCGGAGAGGTCGGCGTCGTAGACGCCGGGTTCCCGGAGGGTGACGGCGGTGTCGCGGTCGAACTCGCTCGTGACGGCGGTTTCCGTGCTCGTGCTCATGTTTCCGACGGTACCGCAGGTAGCTACTGAGCGGTAGCTTTTTCGGGTTCCTCGGTCGCGGACGAGCGGCGGTTCCAGGCCCGCGGCGCGCGCCAGTGGTAGCGCATGGCGAGCAGCCGCAGCGCGAAGGCGGTGAGGACGGCGGCTCCGCTGGTGAAGGCGTTGAGCGCGTCGAACCGGATGCAGAGCACGACCATCGTCGCGCCGACGATCGCCGGGACGGCGTACAGGTCGCGGTCCCATCGCAGCAGCGACGGCACCTCGTTGGCCAGGACGTCGCGCAGCACGCCGCCGCCCACGGCCGTGGCGAGACCGAGCGCCGCGGAGGAGGTGAGGCCGAGCCCGTAGTCGTACGCCTTGGTCGTACCGGTCACACAGAACAGTCCCAGGCCGGCCGCGTCGAAGACGTTCACCGCGGTCTGGGTGCGCTCGACCTCCGGGTGGAGGAAGAAGACGAAGGCCGTCGCGATCAGCGGCATCAGGAAGTAGCCGAGATCGGTGAAGGCGGCGGGGGGTACGGCGCCGATGATCAGGTCGCGGAAGAGACCGCCGCCGAGGGCCGTGACCTCGGCGAGGACGGCGATGCCGAAGACGTCGAAGTTCTTGCGGACGGCGAGGAGGGCGCCGGAGATGGCGAAGACGAAGATGCCGACGAGGTCGAGGGCGTGTTGAACGGAGGGGGTGAACAATTCGTGGAGCACGCGCCCCATTGTCCCGGTACCGCGGACGGCGGAGGCCCCCGGCA
>NZ_JBSHDU010000185.1:0-1019 GCF_053616475.1 Streptomyces sp. NPDC055815
GCGGAATATCCACCGGGACAGGCATCAGCCCCTTACGCACCTGAGCCTCATCTCACAGTTTTTATGACTGACTATTTCATCCCGATTCCCGTCGTGCCACCATAGTAAGCCAGTATACACTCCGCTAGCGCTACGTGACTGGTTCAGGGCTGCGCCCCGAAACCCGCCAAAAGCCTGACGCGCCTGCGGCTTGTCCAACCCCGCGCCGACCGGGAAAGGCTTTCCCGCCCGTCCCGGCGTTATCAGGAGACCGGTTTGTCAGAGAAACGGAACAAGATGCTCACCATGTGGGTGACGGAGGACGAGCACCGGCGGCTGCTCGAACGCTGTGACGGCAGGCAGCTGGCGGCGTGGATGCGGCAGACCTGTCTTGATGAAAAGCCTGCGCGTACCGGAAAGCTACCCTCGATCTCGCCGGCGCTGCTGCGCCAGCTTGCCGGCATGGGCAACAACCTGAACCAGATAGCCCGCCGCGTTAACGCCGGCGGCGGTACCGGCCATGACAGGGTGCAGATTGTGGCGGCGCTGATGGCAATCGATGCCGGCCTTGAGCAGCTGCGGCACGCCGTTCTTGAGAAAGGAACGGACGATGATCATTAAATTTCATCCGCGCGGTCGCGGCGGTGGCGCCGGGCCGGTGGACTATTTGCTGGGTAAAGACCGGCAGCGTGAAGGCGCCACCGTCCTGCAGGGCAAGCCGGAAGAAGTCCGGGAGCTGATTGATGTGTCGCCTTACGTGAAGAAATACACCTCCGGCGTACTGTCGTTTGCGGAGGCAGATCTGCCTCCCGGCCAGCGGGAAAAACTGATGGCCAGCTTCGAGCGTGTTCTGATGCCCGGCCTCGATAAAGATCAGTACAGCATTCTGTGGGTGGAGCACGCGGACAAGGGGCGTCTGGAGCTGAACTTTCTGATCCCCAATACCGAGCTGCTGACCGGCAGGCGGCTCCAGCCGTACTACGACCGCGCCGACCGGCCGCGCATCGATGCCTGGCAGACGGTGGTCAACGGCCGGCTGG
>NZ_JBSHDU010000185.1:1029-1927 GCF_053616475.1 Streptomyces sp. NPDC055815
CCTCATCCGGGGAGCTGAAAACCCGTCAGGACGTCACTGAGGCGCTGGAAAGCGCAGGTTTTGAGGTGGTGCGCAGCACGAAAAGCAGCATCAGCATTGCCGACCCGGACGGGGGGCGAAACATCCGACTGAAGGGAGCCATCTATGAGCAGTCTTTTAACGCTGGCGAAGGACTTGGAGCAGAAATCGAAAGCGCAGCAGCAGAGTACCGGCGAGATGCTGAAAGCCGCATTCAGCGAGCACGAGCAGTCTGTCAGAGCGGAACTGAGCGCAAGCGCGAGGAGAATCAGCGACGCCATCAGCGCCCACGAACAGAGTATGAGCGAGGCGATGGAGAAAAACCGGCGGAGCGTGCTGCTGACAGCCGGGAGGGCATGGCTCACCATCCTGATGGTGTCAGCGCTGCTGATCGCCACGAGCGGGAGCATTCTGTGGTGGCAGGGGCAGCAGATAACCGACAATTACACACATCTTCGTCAGCAGGAAGATACCCTGGCGAAAATGACTGCCCGGACGTGGGGAGTGCGCTATCAGGAGAGCAGCGACGGCCGGAGGTTCCTTATCCTGCCGCCGGGGATGCAAGCCGAAGCCATCCCCTACGACGGGACGACCTGGATCCGCCTGAAACAGGAGTAGCGGAAAATGACAGAGCTGGAAAAGCAGTTGCTGACCGCATTAGAGCAGCTACATCAGGACTACTCGCAAAGGCTGGACGAATGGGAGAGCGCCTTCGCGGAATGGCAGAAGATGTCTGGGCTTATGCAACGGGAGAACGCGGTGCTGAACGAGCGCGTGTCGGACTTGAGCACGCAGGTGCTGAGTTTAAGCGAGCAGCTGCGCCGCTTGTCCGGGAACTGAATGCCACCGAGTTCCGGCAGGGGGAGAATGAGTATCTCTG
>NZ_JBSHDU010000186.1:0-1661 GCF_053616475.1 Streptomyces sp. NPDC055815
TCCAACCAGGACGCGCTGTGGCAGGGGCTCGCGGACGGCACGATCGACTGCATCGTCTCCGACCACTCGCCGTCCACCGCCGACCTCAAGACGCCCGACTTCGCCTCCGCCTGGGGCGGCATCTCCTCCCTCCAGCTCGGCCTGCCCGCGATCTGGACCGAGGCCCGGCGCCGCGGCCACTCCCTGGAGGACGTGGTCCGCTGGATGTCCGAGGGCCCGGCCCGGCTCGCCGGCCTGTCCCGCAAGGGCGCGATCGAGGCCGGCCGTGACGCCGACTTCGCGGTCCTGGCCCCGGACGCGACGTTCACCGTCGACCCGGCCGACCTGGAGCACCGCAACCGGATCACCGCCTACGCGGGCAAGACCCTGCAGGGCGTCGTCACCTCCACCTGGCTGCGCGGCGAGCGGATCGCCGACCACGGCACCCTCACCGAGCCCTCCGGCCGCCTCCTCGAAAGGAACAACTGACGTGTCGTCCATACCCAGCTTCACCGGTGACGCCAGCCCCTACGGCGGCGGCGACCCGTACGCCGACTACCGGACGGCCGACTTCCCCTTCACCCAGTACGCGGACCTCGCGGACCGCCGTCTGGGCGCGGGCGTCATCGCGGCCAACGACGAGTTCTTCGCCGAGCGCGAGAACCTTCTGAAGCCCGAGGCCGCCGAGTTCGACCCCGAGCACTTCGGCCACAAGGGCAAGATCATGGACGGCTGGGAGACCCGCCGCCGCCGTGGCATCTCCGCCCAGCAGCCGCACCCCACCGAGGACGACCACGACTGGGCCCTCGTACGCCTCGGCGCCCCCGGCGTCGTCCGCGGCATCGTCCTCGACACCGCCCACTTCCGCGGCAACTACCCGCAGGCCGTCTCCGTCGAGGCCACCTCCGTGGCCGGCTCGCCCTCTCCCGAGGAGCTCCTCGCCGACGACGTGAAGTGGACGACGCTCGTCCCGCGCACCGCCGTCGGCGGCCACGCCGCCAACGGCTTCGCCGTCGACGTCGAGCAGCGCTTCACGCACCTGCGCGTCAACCAGCACCCGGACGGCGGCATCGCCCGCCTCCGCGTCTACGGCGAGGTCGCCCCCGACCCGGCGTGGCTCGGCGTCCTCGGCACCTTCGACCTCGCCGCCCTGGAGAACGGCGGCCAGGTCGAGGACGCCTCGGACCGCTTCTACTCCCCGGCCACCAACACCATCCAGCCGGGCCGCTCCCGCAAGATGGACGACGGCTGGGAGACCCGCCGCCGCCGCGACAAGGGCAACGACTGGATCCGCTACGGCCTGGTCGCCGAGTCCGAGATCCGCGCCGTCGAGATCGACACCGCCTACCTCAAGGGCAACAGCGCCGGCTGGGCCGCCCTCTCCGTCGCGGCCGAGGGCTCGGAGGAGTGGACCGAGATCCTGCCCCGGACCCGCCTCCAGCCCGACACCAACCACCGGTTCGTGCTCGACACCCCGGCGGTCGGCTCCCGCGTCCGGATCGACATCTACCCGGACGGCGGCATCTCCCGCCTCCGCCTCTTCGGCTCCCTCACGGAGGCCGGTACGGCGCGGCTGACCGCCCGCCACCAGGAGCTCGGCGGCTAGCCGGCTCCTCCACCGACTGGGCGGGCACGACACCCCGCCCGGCCCGCGAGGGCGCACCGACCCGACAGCACCGGTG
>NZ_JBSHDU010000187.1:0-1608 GCF_053616475.1 Streptomyces sp. NPDC055815
CTTGATCTTTAACCTGTGCGGCGAGGTCGTGGGGTCGTCGACTTCTTGTTCCGGGACGTGGCGGTATCGGTTTTGCGGACTGTGTGGACGTCGTGTCGTGGGGCGGGTCGGGTGTTCTTGCGGCCTGGTGGCCTGCCGGGGCCGGGGCGGGAGGGTTTCGGTGCACCGGCCGGGCAGGTGACTGTCGGGCGGATGTGCCGGAAGTCGCGGCGGACGCGGGCCGGCGTGAGACGTTCGGCAGGTGCGGGTTTCTCCCATGGACGGCGCCGGTCGGCTGCCAGTGGCCGGGCCAGTCGCAGTTGGGTGTAGGCGGCGAGGATGAGCCAGGTCCAGCGGTCCGCCGCCTCGGGGGTGCGGATCTTCGGGCAGGTCCAGCCGAGAGTCTGTTTGAACAGGCGGAAGGTGTGCTCGATGTCGAAGCGTCGCAGGTATGCCTGCCAGAGCCGGTCGGTGTCTGCTGCGTCTGCGTCGGTGCCGGAACACCACAGCCAGACCGGCTTCGGGGTGGCTCCGCTGGGCAGGTGGTCGATGTCCAGGCGGATCACGGTCCCCTCGATGATCGGGAGGGTGCCGTCGGCCGCGGCCCAGGACGAGCGGTGGGTCAGCTTGGGGTGGAGCCGGTCCCAGGAGCGTGCGCTGGCGGTGCCGTAGAGGCGTGTGTCGGTGACGGTGTGGGTGTCCGGGGTGCCCCAGGTGTCGGGCTGCCCGAAGACGAACTCGCCGCCGTGCCGGGGTGGCCGGCCTTTGGTGGGGGGCTGCCGCAGTGGGGCCGGTCTGCGCAGGACGCGGTCCGAGCGCATCCGGGCCAGGACCTGCACCGGCAGGTCCCGCAGGAGGTGGGCCAAACGGGGCGCGTCGTATCCCGCGTCCGCGATGACGAGGATGTCCGGGTCCCCGGTCTGCCACTGACCTGTGGCGATCAGCCGCTCGACCAGCTCGCGCAGCTGCCGGGCGGTGACGGTGGCGGTGTCGTCCCCGGGCGCCAGACGCAGCGCGTCCAGCGGGGCGGTCCACGAGCTGCGGCCGGGTTCCAGCGCGCTGACGATCGAGTAGGGCCACCCGGGAACGGGGATGTGCTGGTCCTTGCCCCGGCCGTAGGTGTGACACAGGATCCGCTGCGGTGAGGTGTGGGCGTCCGGCCTCAGCCAACAGGTGACGTCGACGGCCAGGACCAGCCGGCCGTCGGCGGCCCGGGGCAGCGGCACCGAGGCCAGGGCCCACCGCATCCGCTCGGCGTCGACCCGGCCCTGGGCGAGCGCGGCGTAGAGACCTCCGTGACCACGGCGGTGTTCGCCGACCAGCGACAGCTCGGCCAGCGACCTCACCGGACCGTCCCCGCACAAGACCGCGTCCGCCAGCTCGAACAACGCATCCGAACGAGCGGTGAGACAGGAGTAGAACTCACCCCGGAAGCGTGACAGTTCCGCCAACGGCTCCTGCCGGGCATCGCGATGCTGCAGACTCATCGTCACGGCCTTCGTACTGGACGTGTGTGTTCCTTGGTCGGAGCACATGTTCAGACGAAGGCCGCTTCCGTGTACGGCGGTTACCGAACCGAGTGATCAAGTACGACGCATCGTTCGACGACGCATGTTAAAGATCAAGCTA
>NZ_JBSHDU010000188.1:0-1309 GCF_053616475.1 Streptomyces sp. NPDC055815
CCCACCGCCCCCCCCCCGCGGCCCCGCACCCGGGGGGGGCCCCCCCCGCCCCCCCCCCCACAACCCCGCGCACCCCCTGTTGGGCCCCCCGACCGGAGGGACCCCCCCGCTCTGGCCCCGCCTTACGAGGGCGCGGCGGGCACCTGGGGGACCGTCAGGGTCGGCGGCCGCGACCCGTCACCACAGCGGCAGATCCTCCCCGCCCACCACCGGCCGGGCCGGACGCGGCGGAGTAGCCGGCGGAGCATCCCGCGGCTGCGGCCGCCGGGGTTGCGCACGTGCAGATCCCGGCGCGGGCGGCACGATCGGCTCCTCCGGTCGGCCGAGCACCGCGCGCTCCGCCGCCAGCACCGCCGCCCGCGTCCGGGCCTGCTCCCGCCTGTGCTCCGCCGCCCGCGTCCGGCACCCACCCGTCCGGCAGTACAGCCGCGGCCGCCCCACCACCGGATGCGGCCCCGGAATCGGCAGCCCACACCACCCACACCACCGCGCCCGCTCCGCCCTGCTCGCATCACTGTTCTGCACGTGCACATCATCCGGCTCCGCACCACACCTCTGGCACTTTCGACCGCCACACCTAGGCATCAGGACCCAACGGGTCCTCGCCCAGCTCCTCCCGCATCTCCGCTTGGGCGTCGGCCCACATGTCCCCCGCACCCGAGCAGTCCGAGCACAGGCAGTCGCCCGGACACCTCACCGGCACCCACAGCACGCCGTACTCCTGCGTCGGCTCGGCCCCACCCGCAACGTCATCGCTCGTACTCATGCCGGGATCAACGAGCGCCAGGAGCACGAGCCACGACACACACCTAGGCATTCTCAATTCGACGGGGCTTGCGCAGACTGACACAGTCGTGTCATAGTGAAGCGGTCGGCACAAGCTGACACAACCGCAAGGGAGATCATCATGGGCCTGTTCGGTGGCAAGAAGAACGACGACTCCTCCTCCTCCGAGGGGGTCAACTTCCAGGACCGGATGTACATGGGCTCGGCCGCCGTGTACGCCGCGATCGAGCGCGGCGAGATCCAGGGCGAGCAGGCCGTCCGGGACGCGCTGGAGCAGGCGCGGTACGACGCCAGCTGACGCCCCCTCGGCGGGGCACCGGCCGGTGCCCCGCCCCAACCACCGCCAGGAGGCCCCCATGCGCGAGTTCCTGTACATCCTCACCATGCAGTCCCACGACGGCCGCCAGGCGACCTGGAGCGGCGTCATCACCCCCGCTGAGGGCGCGACCCGCGAGCGGGTCTGGCTCGACCTCCGGGCCACGATCGCGCAGGCGCAGCCGACGCAGGAACAGCGGGAGGCGGT
>NZ_JBSHDU010000189.1:0-1257 GCF_053616475.1 Streptomyces sp. NPDC055815
GGGGATATATCTGGCCGCCACCGGGGAACTTCCACTGGCCGTCCGTGGGGAGAACTACTGGCCGCCTCTGGGGAGAACTACATGGCCGTTGACAGGCGTACTTGTCGGGCGTCGAGGGCCGCTGGGCTTCGGGCATCGCGGTCCACTCGGCGAGGACGGAACCTATCCCCGGTGGGACGTCCTGAGCACACGCATCCCCCTGCACGTCGGCATCGCCAATGCCGTAGGTAACCCCTGCGATCGGCGAGACCGTCGCGCCCCGTACGACGCCCTCGTGACCGAGCTGACGCACCGCGGCCACCTGCCCGAGCCCAGGAGTGCCCGGTGAGCGGCGGCGGCCTGTCCGACCGGGCCCGCGCGTTCGTTCCCGACCTGATCCCCGAGCCCGAGGACATCGACAGCGCGGGGCCACTGAGCCCCAAAGAGCAGCAGTACCTCGACCGCATCCACATGGCTCGGGATCACTACGGCAACGCGAAGTGGATGCGCGGCATGGCTCTAGAGAGCGCCTTCCGGCGCCGGTTGTTCCGCGGCGAGACCGGCGACCGGTCCCGCCAGGAGTACCTGGATGTCGAGTGGGACGGCATGAGCGAGTCCGCCGCCTACCGGGAGATCGGGGAATGGCGTCTGGCCAAGCGGATCACCGAGATCTACGGGCGGCCGGTGGCCGACTCCCATGTACGGGCGCTGTCCGAGGCAGCCGAGAAGCACGGACACGAGCCCGTCGCCGAGTTCTACGTGGCGCTGCGACGGCACGGGGCGGAGACCGGGCAGCGGGTAACGGCGGAGGTCGTGGAGAACCTTGCCGAGTACCTCACCGTGGGCGGCGTGCTGCCGGCGGCGAAGGTACAACCGGAGCTGGAAGCGCTGTTCACGCCCCGGCAGGTCCCCGCGCCGAGGCAAGGCAAGACCACCAAGGCCGGGAAGAAGGACGTCAAGCCAAAGGGGGTTGTGGAGCCGACAGCAGTCATTCCCAAATTTGGGAACGGATGGGTGATGAGCGCTGAGCAGATCAACCGCCTGAGCGCGTGGATCGCTGCCGAAGCCGCCCACTCCGAGCTCGACCCTCCGTGGCCGCAGACCTCCTGCTGGAAGAAGTTACGAGCAGGTCGCTTCTGAACATCCTCGCGGACGATGCCGAACCGCCACGCGCCGAGTCCGACCCCGCACAGCCGTAGGTCACAACGAACGCCCAGGGCGTCAATACCAAAATTTTGATTTACGCCCACGGCCGTGCCCGGCGGGGCACAATTTCCG
>NZ_JBSHDU010000190.1:0-1241 GCF_053616475.1 Streptomyces sp. NPDC055815
ACCAAACCGAACCGGTCCTGCATCCACACCAGCCGATTGACGATCCCCTCATGCCCAACCACCACACCCTTCGGACGCCCCGTCGAACCCGACGTGAAGATGACGTACGCCGGATGCTTCGGTGCCACCGACACCTCCGGTGCCAGCCCGGGCCGGCTCGCCATCTCGGCCATCACCGCCGGATCGTCCACCACCACCCGAAGCGCATCTTCCGGCAACCGCCCCGCGTACTCACCCGAGGTCACCACACACGCCGCACCCGCATCCGCCAGCGCCGCAGCGATGCGACCGGCCGGAGAATCGGGATCCACGGGCAGATACGCCGCGCCCGCCTTCAGTACCGCGAGCAGCCCCACCACCATGTCCGCGCTGCGCTCCAGGCACACCGCGACGACCGACTCGGCGCCAGCACCCCGTTCCTTCAGGACGTGCGCCAGCCGATTCGCCCGGGCGTCCAACTCCGCGTAGGAAAGCTCCACCCCCTCACACACCACCGCCACCGCATCCGGCGTCCGCGCCACCTGCACCGCGAACAGCTCGGGCACCGTCGCCCCCTCGACCGCCACCGCCGTGTCGTTCCACGTCGCGAGGAGCTGGTGCTGTTCGGCCTCGGGGAGGATGTCGACGGCCGTCAGCGGCGTGCCGGGGTGGCCTTCCAACGCGGTGACGAGGTTGTCCAGGCAGGTGTGCATCAGGCGGCACAGCGCCTGACCGTCCACCGAGCCCACCGCGTCCACGGTCAGCCCGAACTGCGACTCGCGATCCTCGACCGAGACAGTCACCGGATAGTTCGTCGTCTCGCGCATCGACACCGTACTGATGCCTCCGCGCGCTGTGCCGGCCTCCGCACCCGCCTCGCGGTCGGTACGGGGCTTGCTGTGCCGGTAGTTGAAGAGGGACGTGAACAGCGGGCTGCCGCCCGGCATCCCGCTGACCTGCTGGGCGAGGGTCAGCGGCGCGTGCTCATGCACCAACAGCTCGGCCAGCTGATCCCGTACGCCTTCCAGCGCCTGCCCCACACCCTCAGCACCGACCCGTACCCGCACCGGGAGGGTGTTCAGGAACAGCCCTGGCACCCGGTCAGCGCCGGCACCCGCGTTCATCCGCCCGAACAGCACCGTGCCGAACACCACGTCGTCCCGACCACTGACCGTCGCAAGCACCCGCGCCCACGCCAGGTGGAACACACTCGCCGCACTCACCCCCAGCGAGCGAGCCACCTCCCGCACCCGGCGACCGAC
>NZ_JBSHDU010000191.1:0-1172 GCF_053616475.1 Streptomyces sp. NPDC055815
AGTGGTTTCTGCGGGTAACTCGGCGCTGCGGACCCCACGGGGGTCCGACTCGGGTCACGTCAGTCGGTGGGCCAGGTGGAGGAGGCCGGTGCGCATCCGTTGTTCGCCGAGTTCGGGCAGGAGCGCGGCGACGTGGTCGGCTGCCACGGCGGCGAGCAGGGCGTGTGCGGCGTGGTCGGGGTCGGGGGCTTTGGCGAGCAGGATCGCCACGTGGCGGTGCCAGAACCGGTAGGCCCCGATCCTGTACCGGGCGCCGGGAGTTGCGGTCTCGGACATCCGGACCAGCGCCAGGTGCTCCAGGAGGTAGTCGAAGTAGGCGTCCAGGAACGCGGACAGGCGCTCTTCGGCCGGGGCGCCGGGGCCGAGTGGGGGCGGCCCGTGCAGGACGGCTTCCTGCAGTACGCGTTCGCGGGCGTCGAGGAGGGCGGCCGCCAGCCCCGACTTGTCGCCGAAGCGGCGGAACAGGGTGCCCTTGCCGACACCGGCGGCTGCGGCGATCTGATCCATGGACACCGCCTCGACGCCCTGCTCGGCGAACAGCCTGGCGGCGGCCTCCAGCACTGCGACCCGATTCCGGGCAGCGTCGGCGCGCTCCTTGGGCGGAGGCGTCCGGAGCAGTTCCAGGGGCATTGCAGAACCGGACTGCAGTCCGCTATCGTCATGAGTCATATCTGGACTGTAGTCCGATTCCTTTGGAGGCAGTGGCATGACCGCACTCATCACCCGCGAGGAACTGGAAGCGGCGATCAAGGCCGAGTCCGTGACCGTCCTCGACACGCTCGGCGGCGAGTACTACGCCCAGCAGCACCTCCCCGGCGCCCTGGCGCTGCCCCCGGCCGACGTCGACGCCCGGGCGACCGCGCTGCTCCCCGACCGCGACGCCAAGATCGTCACGTACTGCTCCAACCCGGCGTGCCCCAACAGCGGCCAGGTCGCCGACCGACTCACCCAGCTCGGCTACACCAACGTCCGCAAGTACCGCGAGGGCATCCAGGACTGGGTCGAGGCCGGCCTCCCGACCGAATCCGCCTGACTCCACCAAGGAGGGCGAAGACTCCAACGGGAGTCTTCGCCCTCCCCAAGTGCCCGCGAAATCACACCCATGGGGTCCGCAGCGCCGAGTTACCCGCAGAAACCACTCCCCCCAACCCACCGGGAGTGACCAGCGGGGC
>NZ_JBSHDU010000192.1:0-1162 GCF_053616475.1 Streptomyces sp. NPDC055815
TTTGTAACACCCGAAGTCGGTGAGGTAACCTTTTAGGAGCCAGCCGCCGAAGGTGGGACAGATGATTGGGGTGAAGTCGTAACAAGGTAGCCGTACCGGAAGGTGCGGCTGGATCACCTCCTTTCTAAGGAGCACAGCACCGATTGCAGGCAAACGTTCTGCACGGTCAGCTCATGGGTGGAACGTTGATTAGTTGGCACGATCACGAGGATCTCTCACCAGTACTGCTTCGGCGTGGAACGTGAAGAGAAGCCAACTGATCGTGCTTGGCACGTTGTTGGGTGTCTGAGGGTACGGCCGTATGGTCATGCCTTCGAGGATGCCGGCCCCAGTGAACTTGCTGCTTTGTGCGGCAGGGTGATGGGTGGCTGGTCGTTGTTTGAGAACTACACAGTGGACGCGAGCATCTGTGGCCAAGTTTTTAAGGGCGCACGGTGGATGCCTTGGCACCAGGAACCGATGAAGGACGTGGGAGGCCACGATAGTCCCCGGGGAGCCGTCAACCAGGCTTTGATCCGGGGGTTTCCGAATGGGGAAACCCGGCAGTCGTCATGGGCTGTCACCCATGCCTGAACACATAGGGCATGTGGAGGGAACGAGGGGAAGTGAAACATCTCAGTACCCTCAGGAAGAGAAAACAACCGTGATTCCGGGAGTAGTGGCGAGCGAAACCGGATGAGGCCAAACCGTATGCGTGTGATACCCGGCAGGGGTTGCGCATGCGGGGTTGTGGGATCTCTCTTCTGTCGTCTGCCGGCGACAGGACGAGTCAGAAACCGTATGGATAGGCGAAGGACATGCGAAAGGTCCGGCGTAGAGGGTAAGACCCCCGTAGCTGAAATCTGTACGGCTCGTTTGAGAGACACCCAAGTAGCACGGGGCCCGAGAAATCCCGTGTGAATCTGGCGGGACCACCCGCTAAGCCTAAATATTCCCTGGTGACCGATAGCGGATAGTACCGTGAGGGAATGGTGAAAAGTACCGCGGGAGCGGAGTGAAATAGTACCTGAAACCGTGTGCCTACAAGCCGTGGGAGCGTCGGATACAGCTTGCTGTATCTCGTGACTGCGTGCCTTTTGAAGAATGAGCCTGCGAGTTTGCGGTGTGTTGCGAGGTTAACCCGTGTGGGGAAGCCGTAGCGAAAGCGAGTCCGAATAGGGCG
>NZ_JBSHDU010000193.1:0-823 GCF_053616475.1 Streptomyces sp. NPDC055815
CACGAAAAATCGCTACTGGCAGCAGCCATTAGTAACTGGAGGTATACGAGAGACAAATTAAGAGGTCTTGAAGTATGGGCCTGAGAGAGGCTACACTGAAAGAACATTTTTGGTTTCTGCGGTCTCGTATACCCAGTTACCTGGTTAAGCAGTTCCCCAACTGACTTAACCTTCGATCAAACCACCTCCCCAGGTGGTTTTTTCGTTTTCAGAGCAAGAGATTACGACTGTAACGACAGGATCACAAGAAGATCATTTACTCAGAGAGACTAACTACCACTATGTTTGCCTATCAACATACTTAGGAAACATTACTTGAGTTAACGACTCCACCTTACTTTTAGTATCTCGCAATGAATCTTCCGACCGCCGTTGTGTTGAAGTTCTATTGCGCCACCGGGGTATAAATCACTTTCGTTTAACTCAATTAAAAGCTCGTTCTTGTGAGCATCCTCTAAATAAAGGTAATAACACCCACCATAAAGGTTCTGCGTATCTGGCACGGCAACAAAAGATTTCTTTCCGAACAGTAAAACAGCCTCTTTTTCTCCATGCTCTGTTAGCAATAATCGAAATTCTTGTCCATCAGGCGCGATCCCCCATATACGCAAGATCGGCGCTCTATGTGGCTTATACCAAAATTGATAGTAAAGACCTGCCACTACAACCAGTGAAATTAATAAGGCCATTTCAATCCTCAAAAACAAGCAACATTCCAAAATCGTTTTTCATTCATTTTTACTGCTGGGCATGATGCCCACCTTCAATCCTCTTTTCGCATGAAAAAACGACCTATACTTAGATGGTTAGTGACCATATCCAC
>NZ_JBSHDU010000193.1:833-1085 GCF_053616475.1 Streptomyces sp. NPDC055815
TTATGAATAAAAAAACGCTGTTGGCGGCCATGATGGTCGCGTTGGTGACCTTTGCCGCTGCTGGATGTTCTTCAAACCAAGAAATAAAAACCACAGATGGTCGCACTATCGTTACAGACGGCAAACCCAAAGTTGACAGTGATACGGGGTTAGTATCCTACAAAGATGCCCATACAGGCCGAACCGAACAGATCAACCGTGACAAAATTACCAACATGAGTGAACTAGACAACTGATACGGATAAAAGGAGC
>NZ_JBSHDU010000194.1:0-1061 GCF_053616475.1 Streptomyces sp. NPDC055815
CGGGGTGCCGCGCCCGGCCGTTTGTGGCGCCCCCCAATTCGTGCCCCTCCGTGGGCTGCCGCCCGGCCTTGCCGTCGCGGCGGGGCCGGGGCCGGGGCCCGGACCGCTCCACCGCAGAGGTTCTAACGGTCGTCGTTCGGGCGGTCGTCGTACCCGCACCGGTCCGGGTTGAGCTGGACGTTCAGGCAGGCGGTCACCTTGCTCACGTAGTTGGTGGTGTCCATGCCGCTGTACTTCGTGGAGCCGTTGCCGTCGTAGTTGTCGAGTCGCAGGCCCGAGTTGTTCTTGCGGTCGTACAGCGTGTAGACCGCGTGGCTGTCCCCAGCCGTGTCGGCGACCGCCACCGCACCGTTGGTGCCATGGCTATAGGCCCAGACCGAGTCCTGGTAGTACGAGTCCAGGTTCTCCCCGACGCCGGCGAATGCCTGGCCGGCGCCCATCAGTGCCGTGACGGCTGCGGCTGTGACCATGACCTTGGCGGCAGTCCTTCCGAAGGACATAACCCTCCCCTTTCGGTTGTGGAACAGAAGAGCGCTGCGATGCGGCGGGCCTTCCTCGCTCGCCGTCGCGGCCCAGCCACAGTTACACAGCGGAATTACCCCTGCAAGAATTTTCATTGATTCCAAACCGCAGGCCCGGAGCTACTCAACTCGCTTCCCTCACGCCGCGTACGAGCCGTGAGGTCGATGTCCGGAGCGCCCCCCTTCGGGCCCCTCCAGCAGAATTCGCCGTAACGGAGAATGGCCATTTGGCGCACGAAAACCCTTGAGCTCCTTCCCTGCCTCCCCGGACCACTCCACACCGGAAACGACGCAGACGGGGGCCGCAGGGTGCCGCGCAGGCCGGCGATCGGCTTAAAACTGATGCAGTTCGACCGAAGACATCCCGTGAGTGCCCCCTGGGGACCCGGAAGAAGCTAAATCCGCGGACCCGATCCCATGGGCGGGATGCCCGGATGGGGTCGATTAGGGTCTGTTGCGAAAGTTGATCTTGTTCGTTGATGATCACCTGTCGTGGGACGTGGTGATCTGACGAATGGCCAGTGGGCCCGGCTTGAGCCG
>NZ_JBSHDU010000195.1:0-1051 GCF_053616475.1 Streptomyces sp. NPDC055815
ACGAGCTCGTGCACGGTAGGCGGCGAGACGTCGAGGATCCCGACGGGGCTCGCTGTTCACCTCTGCCGTGCGGGGATCAGGTCCGCGGTCTGCTGATGGGAGAACAGGCCGGCGACAGCCTGGACGGTGTCGCTCATGTGTTCGCGGCGGCCGAGGTGCCGGGCCAGGGCCCGCCAGTTCTTCAGGTGTGCGATCCCGTGCTCGACCCGGATGCGGCGTGAGGAGTGCGCCTTGCGCTGTCGCTCGTACATCTCCTCGTACCAGTCGGGGGCGTTCTTCTTGAACTTGCGGTGCGGTGGTGTCACCACGCGTCCGCCGGTCTGAGCGCCGAGGCCCTGGTAGCCGGCATCGGCAAGGATCTCGACCGCGGGTCCGTCGACCAGGAGCTTGACCAGGCCCAACTGGCGCGCGTGGGTGATGTCCGCGCAGCTACCGGGCTTGGCCGGGCTGCACCACAGCACGCGTCCCTCGCCGTCCGTGACCACCATGGATTTGACGGCGTTCTGCTTGTTCTTGCCGGAGATGAACCGGTCTCGGTCCTTTCGGCCGGCGGCAGGCCGCCGAACCCGGATCTCCGTGCCGTCGACGATGCCGGTCTTCCCGCTGGCACCGAGGTGCTCGACGACCTCGGCCAGGGTCCGCAGCCGCACACCGGGACTGACGGTGCATCCCCGCTGGGCAAGCAGGGGCCGCACCTCGCCGATGGCCCGGGTGATGGTGGAGCGGTCCACGCCGAACCAGCAGGCCAGTACATCGTGAGTGACACCGTGACGGAGGTGGACGAGGGCGGTCAGGAGCCGGTCGACGAACACCAGCCGGTGCTTCGCACCGGCGCCCACGGCCCGCTTCCGCGGCCGAGAGGCAAGCCTGTCCTGATGACACTCATGCCACAGCGGACCCACCTCGGCCACGAGTTCAGCAATCACATCGGCCGACAGGCCCGTGATCCGGCGGTTGCTGATGATCACTGCACGAGACGCGTTCCCCACCACCTGACCATGATCACCCATCCAAGGCTCGACGTCTCGCCGCCTACCGTGCACGAGCTCGT
>NZ_JBSHDU010000196.1:0-1004 GCF_053616475.1 Streptomyces sp. NPDC055815
GCGGAGTGCGGTGTCGGTGCAGGAGGAGATTCTGTGCCAGGCGTTCGCTCAGGTCCTGGGCGTGGAGCGGGTCGGGGTCGACGACGACTTCTTCGTGCTGGGTGGGCATTCGCTGTTGGCGACTCGGTTGGTGAGTCGGGTGCGTGCGGTGCTGGGTGTGGAGGTGGCGCTGCGGACGCTGTTCGAGGCGCCGACGCCGGCCGGGTTGGCTTCTCGGCTGGTGGGGGCGGGTGAGGCGCGTCCTGCGTTGGTGGCGGGGGTGCGGCCGGAGCGGGTGCCGTTGTCGTTTGCGCAGCGCCGGCTGTGGTTCATCGGTCAGTTGGAGGGGCCGAGCTCTACCTATAACCAGCCGGTGGCGCTTCGGTTGAGTGGTGGGGTGGATCGGGGGGCGCTGGGGGCGGCGCTGGTTGATGTGCTGGGTCGGCATGAGGTGCTGCGGACGGTGTTCGCTGTGGCCGAGGGGGAGCCGTATCAGCGGATTCTGCCGGTGGAGGAGTGCGGGTTCGAGCTGGCCTTCGCGCAGGTGGGTGCGGAGGAGTTGGGGGCGGCGGTCGCCGAGGCGCAGGGGTATGCCTTCGATCTGAGTGCTGAACTTCCGCTACGTGCCTGGCTGTTCGAGCTCGGCCCGGACGATCACGCATTGGTGGTGGTGGTCCATCACATCGCCAGCGACGGCTGGTCGTCCGCTCCCCTGGAGCGTGACCTCATCTCCGCCTATGCGGCTCGTTGCGAGGGAGTCGCTCCGGAGTGGTCTGCGCTGCCGGTGCAGTATGCCGACTATGCGTTGTGGCAGCGGGAGCTGCTGGGTGACGAGGGCGACCCGGAGAGTGTGCTGTCGCGTCAGGTGGCTTACTGGCGTGGGGCGTTGGCGGGTGCTCCGGAGGAGCTGGCCCTGCCGATCGATCGCGTGCGGCCGGTGGTGGCGTCGCATGAGGGGCATGCGGTGCGTGTGGAGGTGCCGGCTGGGGTGCATGCGCGGTTGCGTGAGGTGGCGCGTGAGCGTG